>JASLRP010000193.1 GCA_030743915.1 SAR202 cluster bacterium
CGGAACGGGTGTGGGTCGGTACATCTGGCCTTACAGCGAAGCCCGTGGTCTGAGGAGCCGGATGCGGGAATTCTGCACGTCCGGATCTGCTGGGGGCCCTGGGGGAGTGATCCCCTGGGGCTACCCGACCTATATCTCTCGCAGATGCCGAATTCCGTAGAATTAACTGCTATGAATATGCTGTCCGAGCGCCTCGACAAAACCATGCCCCTTTCCCGGCCCTGCCAATGGAAGAGAAATTACGGCTGTTGAGAGAAGCGGCCGCCCGCTGGCAAAACCAAATCTTACCGAGGGTCATTGAGCTTACAGATTACTACCTGGGAGCCGATTTCGACTCGATGTCCAACGAGTTGCTGGTTGAAGAGTTGTCCAAGATCCGGGAAGTGAAAATCGAAGCTGGCCGATTGCATCATTTGGCAACCCAACCGTGGCAGATAATGATAAACATGTTGATGGACACATACAGCGAAGTCACGGGTGGAAGCGATCTCGAAGCTGTCCGACTTTTGCAAGGATCTGGCAACAAAAGCGTCGAGGCTGGACACGCAATGTGGAAGCTCTCGATGTTGGCCAGGTCCATTCCATCTTTATCAGATGAAATATCGAAGATCAACAGAGAGTCGGTTTTGCAGACTCTCGAGCGGATCAGAAATGATCAAGCCGCCCAGCCATTTCTGGAGGCGTTAAATGCATTTCTCGACGAATTCGGATGGCGCAATGATCTGCTTGGTTTCGATGAACCGACGTGGCGCGAGGACCCAACGATAGCCCTTGTGCAGTTGCGAAGCTACGTGTTGGCGGATGAATCATACAACCCCAATGAAGAGTTGGCTCGACTGGCGAAAGAGCGGGACGAGGTTATTAAAAGCACGAAAAACAGGGTGGGCGCGGCAGATTGGTCGAGGATAAAAGAGCTGCTGGATATCGCGACGCCATATGCCAGTATTCTTGAGGATCACAATCACTACATAGACCAGCGGCTCACAACAGCGCCTCGCAGGTTGTTCATCGCAATCGGCCGCAGGCTCGTTGAAGCAAACCTGATCGACCGTCCAGATGAAGTGTTCTTTCTCTTTTTTGACGAAGCAGTCTCGGCCTTGGATGGCAAGACTTCTGACTCAAGAACGCTGGTAGCTGAACGGGCTGCTGAAATGGATTATTGGTCAATGAGAATTCCTCCCCGCCAGGTCGGCAAGCAAGGCGCCCGGGGGCTTGGCGCTCAGGTCCTGCGCTCATTCGGGGAGCACAGTCTGGAATCAGACCAGCCACACAAACTCGTTGGCAACGCTGGGGCTACGGGCTCAGCCACTGGAGTGGCCCGTGTGTTGCTCAATCTCAGCGAGGCCGAACGATTGAACAAAGGCGATGTCCTGGTTGCGCGCACTACCATGCCGCCATGGACGCCACTGTTCGCAGTAGCCAGCGCCATTGTGGTCGAAACCGGAGGGGTATTGAGCCACGCTGCCATCACCGCGAGAGAATATGGCATTCCGGCCGTGATGGGCGTCAGAGACGCAACTCGAACTATTCGAGATGGTCAGTTGGTAGAGGTTGATGGCGACAATGGCCAGGTCACGATCATCAATTGATCGAGGGCTGGAACTTCATTACATAAGCGCACACTTGACAACCCCACCCTGCTGGGCGTACTACTAACTCCGGCAATCAAATCACCTCGGCTATAATGACGTTTGCCGTTTAGCTATGGACTATCAGTTGTCAAAAACCATATAGCTGATTGCTGACGCCTGACAGCCGAAACCCGACCACGGAGGACACCTGAGAAATGCCCGGACCACTGGACGGTATCAAAATCCTGGAGTTCACACAGATCATAGCAGGGCCTTTCGGAGGCATGCTCCTCGCGGATATGGGGGCCGACGTGATAAAAGTCGAACCCCTGGAGGGCGAACCCTGGAGGCTGGCCCTCCAGTTCATCCCAGGCGAGAGCAAAACGTTCATCGGCCTCAACAGAGGCAAGCGCAGTCTCCCCCTGGACCTGACGAAGCCGGAGGCTGCCGACATCATCCGAAAGATGATCCCCGATATCGACGTGGTGGTCATTAACGCCCGACCCGACGTGCCGGCCAACCTGGGTATCGACTACGAAACGCTGTCGGCAATCAATCCGAAAATAATCTACTGCGACAACACAGCCTTCGGACGCAAAGGGCCGCATTCCTACCGGCCCGGTTACGATCTGATCGTCCAGGCCATGAGCGGGCTGATGGCCAGTGAAGGCAAGATCAAGGACGGGTTCCCCCAGCAGATCACATCCACAGCCGTGGCCGACTACGCCACCGGCATCGCCATCGCCTGGGGAGTATGCGCCGCCCTATTCGTCCGCGAGCGCACCGGCAAGGGCCAGATGGTGGAAACCACGCTCCTCGGCTCAGCCCTCGGAGTGCAAGGCGGATTCATGGAAGTCGAAGCCTTCGATGGCGAGCGCCGCCGCGACTTCCAGGAAACTCTCGAAACTCTCAGAGAGGCGGGCCTGCCTTACGAACAGGTTGACGAGCAATATCGCGCCACCCTCTCTCCGTGGCGAGGCGGCAACATCTACTATCGGACCTACCAGGCCAAAGACGGAGTGCTGGCCGTGGCCTGCCTCAGCGACAGGCTCAGAAAACGAGTGGCAGACATTCTTGAAATCGACGACCCACGGTTTGAGCCAGGGTTCGACCCCTTCGACGAAGAGACGATTGCCGTCGGAGAAATTCTTACCAAAGAGGCTGAAGTCTTGTTCACCAAGCGAACCGTGGAAGAATGGCTCACCGCCTTCGATGAGGTGGGCGTTCCGGCCGGCCCTGTCAGGTACGTCCATGAACTGCTGGACGACGAGCAGGTGATCGCCAACGATATGGTCGTCGATCTGGAACACTCCAAGGCCGGGCCTGTGAGAATGGCCGGCCCCATGATCAGCATGAGCGAGACTCCTCTCAAGGCGCAGAGCGCCTCTCCGGCGCTGGGCCAGCACACCGACGAAATCCTCAGCGAGATGGGCCTCGACGCCGAGACCATCCAAAAGCTGAAAGACGCTGGCGTTACGCTCTAGCCAATTCTCAGAGCCAGACTGCGTCAGATAGTTGAAATGCCGGAAACTAGAGAGATATAATCTATCCGGCCAAAAAAATGTCAGTAACGAACCGGCAACCTGTATACCCCGGAGATCAAGGAGGCCCAAAAGGGAATGACCTATATCATAGCCGAGCCCTGCGTTGACCTGAAAGATGGCGCGTGCGTTGACGTCTGCCCAGTGGACTGCATCTACACAAAAAATGATGACAATATGTTCTACATCAATCCAGATAAGTGCATAGACTGCGCAGCATGTGAGCCAGTGTGTCCGGTCACCGCTATATTCGCCGAGGACGATACCCCCAGTGAGTGGGAGAAATACATCGACCTGAATTACGAGTATTTCGGCCTTTCCAGATAACCTCCCCGGATTAGCAATTTTCGACGTGCCCTGCCCGTCCATCCTGAAATCTAGCGATGGACAAGGCAGGGTATTATTTGCATACTAAAAACATAACCACGCCTTCTATGTTATTTTTGTCATACGGCGTGCCCACCAGATATTTGCGCCGATTCAATTAAGGAGCTTCACACGATGGTGACAATCGAATCCACTCCCGAATTTGCCCGGCAGGTATATCAGAAAATGGCCGGCAACCTTGAGGTGGTCCGTTCACGATTGGGCCGCCCGATGAGTCTGGCCGAAAAGGTCCTGCTCTCCCACCTGGACGACCCCCAGAATCAGGAGATGGACCCCGGTCAAATATACATACAGGTGAGGCCCGACAGGGTTGTTCTACAGGACGTTCTCGGCCAGACTGCCATGCTCCAGTTCATGCAAACCCTACGAAACCAGACGGCGGTCCCAACGTCTATCCACTGCGACCACCTGATTCAGGCACGCGCGGAGGGAGTTTCCGACCTGCGCGAGTCCCTGGCCGAAAACAGCGAAGTGTACAATTTCCTGCGCTCAGCCGCCGCCCGCTACGGCGTCGGCTTCTGGGAACCGGGCGCGGGGATCATCCATCAGGTCAATCTTGAGAATTACGCCTTCCCCGGCGAAGTGATAATCGGCACGGACTCCCACACGCCCAACGGCGGCGGTCTGGGAGCCTGCGCTGTCGGCGTCGGCGGCGCCGACGCCGTGGAGGTCATGGCAGGACTGCCCTGGGACGTCCTTCAGCCCCGACGCATCGGCGTGGTGTTGACCGGCCAGGTGAGCGGTTGGACCGCTCCCAAAGATGTCATTCTGCGACTCGCCGGTGAACTCACCGTGTCCGGCGGCACCAACCACATAGTCGAGTACCTCGGCTCCGGCGCTCGGACCCTGTCCTGCACCGGCAAAGCCACCATCACCAACATGGGCGCCGAGCTTGGCGCCACGACCTCGATCTTCCCGTACGACGAGTCGATGGCCCGGTATCTCCGAGCCACCAACCGCCCTGGGCTCGCCGATGCCGCCAACGACTACGCCGACATGCTCAGGGCCGACGATGAAGTCGAGGCTGATCCTGCCAGCTACTTCGATCAGGTGGTCGAGATCGACCTCTCGACGCTTGAGCCGCACATCGTGGGGCCTCACTCTCCTGATCGGGCGCGGCCTATCTCTCATATGGCAGGGGAAGTCGCCGACTCCAGCAACAGCTTCGTTGACGATCTTTCATCAGCCCTCATTGGCAGTTGCACAAACAGTTCCTATGAGGATATGAGCCGCTCGGCAGACGTGGCCGAACAGGCCGCCGCCCACGGACTCAACTCCGCCGTGCCGTTTATGGTCACTCCCGGCTCAGAGCAGGTGCGGGCGACCATCGAGCGCGATGGCCAGATGGCCTCCCTCCAAAAAATCGATTCCACGGTTCTGGCCAACGCTTGTGGGCCGTGCATCGGCCAGTGGAGACGGGCCTCCGACGTCTCGGCGGTCCCCAACACCATCGTCACCTCCTACAACCGAAACTTCCCGGCTCGCAACGACGCTCAGCCCACGACGATGAACTTCATCGCCAGCCCGGAGATCACCACCGCCCTGGCCATCGCCGGACGGCTCTCGTTCAACCCGATGACCGACACGCTCACAGGCGCCGATGGGACCGAGTTCAAACTGGAACCTCCGAAACCCGCGCCAGATGTTCCAGAGCGCAATTTCGACTTCGGGGCTTCGGCCTACACCGCTCCTCCAGATGACGGCTCGGACGTCGAGGTCGTCGTTGACCCCGAGTCCAAACGCATCCAGGTCATGCAGCCCTGGCCCGCCTGGGACGGCAACGACTTCGTGTCCGCTCCAGTCCTGGTCAAGGTGTCCGGCAAATGCACCACCGACCACATCTCGCCTGCCGGCCCGTGGTTGAGCCTGAGAGGCCACCTGGATAGGTTCAGCGACAACATGTTCATGGGCGCCATCAACGCCTACACGGGCGACGCAGGCAAAACCAAGAACCTGGAATCCGGAGAAGAAGTCCTGTCCATCTCGGACGTGGCGCGGGACTACAAGGTCCGGGGCCTGCCGTGGGTCGTAATCGGAGACGACAACTATGGCGAAGGCTCCAGCCGTGAGCATGCCGCTCTGTCGCCCAGGCTCCTGGGAGGCGCCGCGGTCATTGCCCGCAGTTTCGCTCGGATTCACGAGACCAACCTCAAAAAGCAGGGACTTCTGGCTCTGACCTTCTCGGACCGTGACGACTACGACCGGGTGCAGGAAGAAGACAGAATCAGCCTGGTCGGGCTTCAGGAACTGGCTCCAGGCCAGCAGGTGAAGGCCGTGCTGCATCACTCCGATGGTTCCACCGAAGAGCTGGCCCTCAACCATTCCTTCGGCGCTCCTCAGCTCGAATGGTTCAAGCTTGGGTCGGCCCTGAACCTGTTCCACCAGT
Organism: SAR202 cluster bacterium; assembly: GCA_030743915.1. GTDB lineage: Bacteria > Chloroflexota > Dehalococcoidia > Lucifugimonadales > UBA1123 > UBA1123. The sequence goes on from JASLRP010000193.1 coordinate 5,886, forward strand.
CGTAGCATTTAGAACAAAATAAGAGACCAAAGGGACGGGCGCATGCTCGTCCCTTTCCATTTCCAAACACAATTCACACGCTCCTGAGGCCAGCAGTCCTGTTGAAAACGGTACTGTCCCCCATCTTCAAATCCCCGTGATATGCGCCATATCCCTTTGTGTGCCGCACCCAATTCAAATACGGGATTCTCTGCAAGCATAGGAAGAAGGCTATTTCTGCCTTTCAGGCAATCGAACGGCGGCGCGCAGGAATCGGAACTAAATGGGGTGGCTGCAAATGAATGCGGTTGATCTGGTTATTATTGGATTAGTGGCTGTTCTGGGTCTGATTGGCCTGCGAACAGGACTACTCAAGCCAATATCCGGCATCGGCGGACTGATTATCGGCGTCATTGTTGCGATGCAACACAGCGCAGAAGTCGCCTTGATGCTCGCTGATTACATCGAGGGAGACCTGCCCCGCCGAGTGGCCGCCTTCGGAGGCATAGTCATCGCCTCGGCGGCGGTCGCGAGACTTGTCGCATGGATTGTAAAGAAGATTCTCAGCACGCTGATGCTGGGATGGTTTGACCACGTGGCTGGCGCACTGGGAGGCGCCGCGCTGGGCCTCGTCCTCGCGGGCACAGGCACATACCTTCTCACGGGCGCGGACCTTGATCCGACGAGAGACGCCCTTGCAGCCTCCAAGCTCGCCCCTGAGGTGACCCGAGCGACCGTTCTATCCTCCACGCAGCCCTGGTGTTCCCAGGTCGAGGGCGGGGTGGTAGGCACGGACTGCACTGACCTCGAGGGACTGCTCAACGACTACTTCGGCGAACGCATCTCTCAGCAGGTCACCAGTCTTTTGGGCGAAGACGCAGGCGCTTTGGCAGAGGTTGTCCAGTCCACGCTCAGCGGTGAATCAACGGAAGGCCTCAGTGGCATTCTGGAGTCCGACGCCGTGTCGGGCCTGTTCTCTGACGATTCAGGCGTCCTGGCGGACACTCTGGGCGGAGTCTTGGAAGGTAAATCCCCTGAAGAAATCGCCAATCTGGTGTCGGCAACCGGCGCGGGTGGCTTGCTGGAAGGCAAGTCCGCTGAGGAAATCGCCAGCCTCGTATCTTCCGGCGATCTGCCGGAGATACCTCAAGAGACCATCGACGCGCTGATTCAAGGTTCAGCGGCGGCGGAAGCGGCCCCTCAGACAGAGACCCAATAGCAGTCAGTTCAGGCGACTGTGTTTTCAGTCGCCGTCGGTGCCAACCCAGCCTGACTGCGATATGTCGATCATGACACCGTCCGGGCCGGCGTACTTGGTCTCCACATTCTGGCCGCTGTGGCCGTTCCCCATGCTGGAGTGCAACACGTTATTGATGTCATCTCTGGGGAATGAGTCGTGTTGTCGTAGCTTCGTTTCCGTCGCTTCGGCGTCCTCCACTTGAAAGCCGATGTGATGGATTCCTATGTAGTCGGCCCCAAATTCCTCACCCGCCAGCACAGGATTTTTGAAGTTCAAGATCGCCAGGTTTACATTCCCGTCGCTGAGGTAATACCCCTCAGCGTTGGCCCCATCAATCTTCCCCACCTCCTGCAGACCGAACACCTCTTTGAAGAATGCCGCGGTCTTGTCAGGGTCCTGAGTGGCCAACGCTATGTGTTTGATCTTGGCCATGTTCCCCCTCTGATTTGCGCCTCAGATTTTGGCCGAGTCTAATACTTGTTCAACCCATTTTCTAGTTTTCAATATAAGCGGATGGGTATTGGGTGTCAACGCCAAAAACACAGGAACATTAGCTCATGTCGGCAGTCAACCCGCCTGAGAATTTCCTGACAAGCTCGCCCAGAGACGTGTTATCTTCTGACGCGAGATCGGGGTCGGTTTCCAGCAGTCGAATCGCCTCACGCCGGGCAAGGGCCAGGATGTCCTGGTCCATAATACTGGCAACCTTGAGGCTGGGAAGGCCACTCTGGCGAGTCCCGGCGTAGTCGCCCGGGCCTCTGAGCTTCAAGTCCTCCTCCGCAAGCTGGAATCCGTCCCGCACGCGCTCCAATAACTTCAGCCGCTTGCGAGCCTCCAAGCCTGGAGAGTCGGCCATCAGCAGGCAGTAACTCTGATGCTCTCCTCGCCCGACCCTGCCTCTGAACTGGTGAAGTTGGGACAGGCCAAACCTGTCCGCTCCGTCGATCAACATCACCGTCGCATTGGGAACGTCGATGCCGACCTCGATTACGGGAGTCGAGACAAGAATGTCCACCTCCCGAGTCTTGAAACGGTCCATCACCTCTTCTTTTTCTTGAAGGGACATCCGCCCGTGGAGCAGGCCCAGCTTCAGATCAGGGAACACCTGAGTGGACAACCGTTCATGTTCAACCACTGCCGCACGGGACTGTATGGCCTCCGACTCCTCAATCAGAGGACACACAATGAACGCCTGGCGTCCAGCCTCGACTTCCTTCCTGACGAATCCATAGGCGGCATCACGGCGGTCGGACTCCACCCATCGCGTTCTGATACTCTCCCGTCCGGGGGGCATCTCATCAATAACCGACACATCCAGGTCGCCATAGACGGTCAGCGCCAGCGACCTGGGAATCGGAGTCGCGCTCATTGCCAGCACATGGGGTCGAATGCCCTTTTCGCTCAGCGACGCGCGCTGCATCACTCCGAAACGGTGCTGTTCGTCCACCACCACCAGGGCCAGATTCGGAATCTCCACCGGGTTTTGAATCAATGCGTGAGTGCCGATTATGACGTCGATGGCGCCGGCAGCCAGCATCGCGTATATGTCGTCCTTGACCCGTTTCCGATGACTGCCAAAAAGCAGCGCGACCACTACGCTCTCCTCCATTCCGGCAACCTGGAGCGTCACGACATACTTGCCGTCGGCCTCCAGTTCTGTTTCAGAAAGCAGATTACAGATCGTCAGGAAATGCTGCTCGGCGAGAATCTCGGTAGGGGCCATTAACGCGGACTGGAGGTTGTTCTGGACTGCCGCCAGCATCGCCGCCGCCGCGACCACGGTCTTTCCACTGCCAACATCGCCCTGCAACATCCGACGCATCGGTTTGGTGGACCGAATGTCAGCGAACATCTCCTCCAGGACCCGATATTGCGCCCCCGTCAAGTCGAACGGCAGCGATTCAAAGAACGGTTCCAGCATATCAACGCCGGATGGAATGGCCCGCCCTTCGCCGCCCTCTTTCCAGAGCCTCTTTTGGGTCATCACCGCCAGTTGCAGAATGAACAACTCGTTGAAGGCAAGCCTTTTGCGGGCCGCCCGCCTTTGGTCCTCGGAGTCTGGATAGTGCATCTGGTAAATGGCGTCCCGAAGGCCGCTCAGGCCGTCTCGATTCAGCACTTCGTCAGGAACGAATTCGTCGATCTGCTCAATGCAATTGTCCAGAGCCTGCTTGACCAGATTTCGAATCGTGCGCTGGTAGAGTCCGTCGGTGGCCGGATAGACCGGGACCATGCGCCCTGTGTGCACCATGTTTCCCTGGGAGCCATCCAGCACCTCATGCTCAGGCGACTCAAACACAAAACTGCCACGAAACACGTTCACCTTGCCGCTGACGGCCACTCGCATCCCTGGTTTCAGTTGCTTGGCGAGCCAGGGTTGGTTGAACCACATGACCCGGACGTTTCCAGTCTCGTCGCCCAGAACGGCCTGAGTGGACTTTCGGCGCGGCCCCATGCTGGTTTCCGATGCCTCCCAGAGCGTCGCCACAACGGTCTGCTCGATACCGGGTTCAAGCTCGCTGATTTTTCGAGCGTTGCCATAATCATTGTGCCGCGTGGGAAAATGGTAAAGAAGGTCGCCCACACGCTCAATCCCCATCCGTTTGAGTCGAGGGACCGTCTGACGCGCCGCGCCCTTGAGTTTGGACACCTCGTCGGTCAGCCTCAGTGGCTCGGCGGGTTTGGGCTTGCGAGGCGCGGCCTTCCGAGGAGCGGGCTTGGCTTTCTGAGGCGCAACCGGCGCCCTTCGAGGTTCTTCGATCCGAGGGTTTGCGCCCCGAATCTTCGGAAGCAATTCATCGGTCCACGAAGCCCTCTGGTCGGGAGCCATACTGCCATAGTTGGGAAGGTCTCCAACCAGGGGATGCAATTCATCGACGAATCGCTCCAGGAACTTGTCCAGTCCGCCCATGACAATGGTGTCAGGGAAGCCTTTGGAACGCTCCTGGATCAGGATTCGGTAGAGAGTCTCTTTGGGGTTCGGACGAGTAGTGGCCATCACCTGAAATGATAACTAACAACTGCATTTAGAGAAAGGCGACACCCGCGCAACTTCAGTCAGATTTCGAGAATGCGACAGCCGCTCGCCATTCTAGGAGACTGGCCAGAAGGATATTTTCAGCCGCTCTTGGCGCTGAGCAGCCCGATTCCCAATGCGTCAGGCCCGACGTATGTGCCCAACGTGGGGCCGAATTGGAGCGTCATCGGTTCCTGGTCTCCCTCCATCAGGCGAGAAAGGTCCTGCGCCACCGCCTGAGCTTCATCGGGAGAAGTGGAGTACATGACCGCCATCCCTGAGATCGGAGCAAATTCGGTGGCAGTGCTGACGAGCTTCGCGATTCCCTTGCGTCGGGTCCGCTCCTTGCCCAGCGGATGGACCTCGCCTTCCTGAACGATTATCAGAGGTCTGATCCTCAGAAGGTTGCCCAGCATAGCCTGCGCCTTCCCGATTCTCCCGCCTTTTTGGAGGTACTCCAGAGTGTCCAGCAATACGAAGCACTGGCAGCGCGTGACGGCGTTTCTGGCGGCCAGCGTCACTTCATTCATATCCCCGCCCGAATTGGCGACCCGCGCCGCCTCCATCGCAATCATGCCCACGCCCATAGACGCCTGATAAGTGTCCACCACCTCGATGGGGCAGTCAGCCTTCGCCTGCTGGCTCGCGAGACGCGCCGAGTTCATCGTGCCGCTGACCTTTTCCGACACATGCACTGAGACGATCCCATCGGCGTCATGCGCAAAACGCTCATATACATCAATGAAATCGCCAACCGAAGGCTGAGACGTTGTTGGAAACACATCGCCATTAATCAGCATGTCGTAAAACCTGCCGGGCATCAGGTCAACCCTGTCCTTGTACACTTCGGCGCCGAAGTGCACGTTCAAAGGCACAACCTCGATCCCCAGGGATTCCGCGATGTCCAGAGGCAGGTCTGATGTGCTGTCTGTGATTACTTTGATTGCCATATAATTGCTCTATTCTATTGATACCAAGAAATGATAGTGAGGCTGGCCTCCGTTGACCAGTTCGAACTCCACGCTCTCGAAGCGGGTCTCCAGATTCTGCTTTGTCTGTGCCGCTTGGGTCTCCGTCACCGATCCGCCCCAGAACAGTGTGACCAACTCGGTTTCTTCTGTGACAGCCTGAGCCAGAGCGTCCGACAACGTCTCTTCCGCAGTGTCTCCTGCGGCCACCAGTTGACGATTCAACAGGCCGATGATCTGATCGTCGCCAACGATCACTCCGTTCAGGTCCACCGAACGTACGGCCCTGCAAATCTCGATTGTGGACACGCCGTCCAGACTCCCCTGCATCTGCTTCAGGTTGCTTTCCAGAGATCCCGAGCCGTCGAACTCCAGAAGCGCAGCGATTCCCTCTGGTATCGTCGATGTCGGCGCCACGCCCATGTTTTTTGAAGTTAATGATACTGCCTGCACAGCGGTAATGGTAATATTCGGATTATTGGGCAGGATAAGCACATCGGATGTCGGCGCGTCCTCCACCGCAGAGAGAATCTGACCAACGCTGGGATTCAAAGTGTCTCCGCCCTGGATAATCTGTGAAACTCCGTAATCTCGGAATATCGTTTCCAGACCCTCACCCCAGACCACGGCAACGATGGACACCTCGCCGCCGTCTTCGCCGTCCCGTTCCAGCCTGCGCTGGCGGGAGTAATCGCGGCGTTGGTCATCCATGCTCTGTATGTTGATCTGCCCCACACTCCCCAAAGTGTTGGCATATTCCATCACCGGAGCCGAGTCCGAGGCATGGACATGGACTCTAACCACGCTGGAATCGCCGATCACTACCGCCGAGTTGCCAACCTCGCCCATCCGAGCCTTGATGCCCGGCAGGTCCATTTCCTGCCCTTCGACAACAAACTGGGTGCAATAGCCGTACTCCTCCGATTCTATTGATTCGAGGAAACTCTCTGAGAGTTCATTGCCAGAATCATCAAGGCCGACAGGCGCTGGCGGCTCAAGCTCTAGACCTTCGACGCCAAGACCGGATGCGCACAACCTCATGCCCTCAAGAATTATGTAGAGGCCGTAGCCGCCGGCATCGACGACGCCGGCCTCTCGCAGGGTCATGAGCATACTGGGGGTCCGGGCCACCGAGTCCAACGCTGTCGCGCAGACCTCATCCAACAGCTCCACGAAACTATCCGCCTGGGAATCTCGCGCCCGTTCGCTGGCCTCGCGGATTACGGTGAGGATCGTCCCCTCTCTCGGATGGCCGGTGGCGGCGTAAGACGCCACGGCGGCTGGAGTGAACGCGGCTGCAAGGTCAGCCGGGCCAAATTCGTCCATAAGATCGAAGTGGTCCGCGAATCCACGAAACAACTGTGAAAGAATCACGCCGCTGTTGCCTCTGGCGGCCCGCAGCGCAGTATCCGACATCAACCTGGAGATTTCTGCAACCGAGGTCGAATCGCTCTGCCTGGCCTGGGCCACAATCTCGCCCAGAGTGAGGAACATATTGACGCCCGTGTCTCCATCGGGAACTGGAAACACGTTCAGCCGGTTGACTTCATACACATTGGGTTTCAGCAGTTCCAGCGCCGTGGCGAACATTGCGGTCAGGTCTCGCCCGTCGGCAGGCGATCTTATTCCATCCGACGCCTGATCAGACAGGGGTAGCGTTGTCGGATTATCGCTCATTATGTTATCTTTATTAAACAGTCCGATGATCCTCAATCACGAGGTTTTGACCGTCAGGCTCAACCAGACGATTCTACTGAACCTCGTTAACTCAGTCAAAGGTATTACAGATGGCAAGATGCGAGATATGCAATAAAGCGGGACAGTCCGGGAACAACGTGAGCCATTCCAAGCGGCACACTCGCACCAGATGGTTCGCCAATGTTCAGAAGACGACCATATACACTGACGGCAAGCCACGCAAACTCAACATCTGCACACGCTGCCTTCGGACCCAATATAAATCGGTGACCAACAGCTAGCCATTCCGACAGTTCCTCAGAGCGCTTCTTTGAGAATCCTTCTCCTTGGTGTAAATCACAGGACCGTGCCCCTCGATGTGCGGGAGGCTGTTTCATTCTCCAAATCGAAGGTGATAGAAGCTCTCCCAGCGTTGGAGAACATCGCCGGCGAGGCAGTGGTTCTCTCCACTTGCAACCGCACTGAAATCTACGTCACCGCCTCTGACGAAGTTAAAACTGCTCCCCGGCTGGACAGGTTCCTGACGGAATTTCACGGCCTGCCCTCCGAGATCCTCACCCCTCACCTGATCCAGACCCTGGACGCCGACGCCGTGCGCCACCTGTTCAGAGTCGCCAGCGGGTTGGACTCCATGATAATCGGCGAGTCCGAAATCCTCGGTCAGGTCCGAGATTCGCTGACCATCGCCTCAGAGGCCGAGACCGTTCGGTCTCCCCTTCTCGGGCTATTTCACGCGGCTGTCAGGACCGGACGCAAGACCCGGGAAGAAACCGAGATCAGCCGCAACGCCATGTCCGTCAGTTCAGCGGGGGTCAGATTAGCCAAACGAACGCTGGGCGCTCTGGAAGGACGGCGAGCGCTGTTGATCGGGGCCGGCGAAGCCGGAAGGCTGGTTGCCCGCGCTCTGAGACTCGCCGGCGTTGACGAGCTAATCATTGCCAACAGGACACGGGCGAGAAGCGAGAGTCTGGCCGAAGAACTCACCGGCTCGGTGGTAGATTTCGAGGCGATACAGACCACGCTTGAGAGGGTGGACATCGCCATTCTGGCCACCGACGCTCCGGAGTACATCGTTACCTCGCAGATGGTATCCGAATCCCAACGCCATGCCCCAGCGGACCGCAAGCTGTTCATTTTCGATCTGGCGGTGCCCCGGGATGTGGAACCTTCGGTGACTCACATCCCAAAGGTCGAGTTGTTCAACATAGACGACCTCTCGTCTATCGCCGAAGACAACCTCAAGGACCGAAAGCGCGCCGCAGTAGAGGCGGAGGGAATCGTTGAGGATGAAGTCCAGCGGTTCATGCGATGGTGGGATTCTCTGGACGCCGAGCCGATGGTGCGTGAGTTGAGAATTCAGGCCGAGGACATACGCCAGCAGGAAATCGCGCGAGCGCTGAAGCGACTGGACGATTTGGATGACGACCAGCGCGCAGTCTTGCAGGCGATGACCAGATCTATAGTCAATCGGGTCCTTCACGACCCAACCAAATTCCTCAAACACGAGGCCACCACGTCTCAGCTCGATGCCGCCCGCAAGCTGTTTCGTCTCTACGGGCCTGAGAAATCCTGATGCGTCTCAATGCCCAAGATTTCGATTGGAAAATCCTCACTATTTCATCGCTCCGAATTTGTTGACACAACATGAACGCGTGCTACGATAATCGCGCCTAGTTCATAGACAATCAATCCGCTGCAAAAACTGGCAAGGAGAACAGGCATGGCTGAATACAGCAAAAACGAAGCTCTCGATTGGGCGCGGGAAAACCTCCGCGGCCAATGGACGACGATAATGACACCATTCACGTCCGACGACGAACTGGACGAGGATGGACTGCGAAGCAACATCCAACACATCCGATCGCTGGGCACCCACGGCGCCGGCTGCACCTGGGGAATGGGCGAATTCTGGAGCCTCACCCGCGAGGAGCGCACGAAAGTTTACGACATCGTGGCCGAGGAAGCCGACGGCGAATGGCCAATCGGCGCTCACGTCACCCACACTGCCGCCAAGTCCATGCTCAACCTGGCCGAACACGCTGAGAACGTCGGATTCGACCTGCTCATCGTCGCGGCGCCCTATATGGTCACCAAGACCGAACAGCAGGTCATCGACTGGGTCAAGATGCTGGCCGACAACACATCTCTGGGCATAATGTTCTACAACTCTCCGCAATTCGGCATCGTAGTCGGAGCGCAGGGACTTCAGAGCATCTGCGAGATTCCCAACGTCGTGGGCGTCAAAGAGGCCAGCTTCAATCAGGAACTGTCCATCGAAACCCACCAACTTGTCGGACAGGACGCCATAATCAGCACCCCCGACGAGTGGATACTGTTCAAGGGCCAGGAGTTGGGCTTTGAACAGCAAGTCATGTTCGCCAACACCTCAGACTGGCGATTCGACACCCCTGACCGCAACTACTACGTCCAGTTTATCGACCGCGCCATGCGCGGCGACCTGTCCAGTGATTTCTACGACACCCACGTCCGACCCATTAAAGCGGTTTCGGACAAGTGGTGGCAGTACACCGTCAAGAAATTCGGCGGCGCCCTTCCCGCGTCCATGTGCAAGTCATGGGGCGAGGTCATGGGCCTGGCCGGCGGGCACGTCCGGGCGCCACTTGCCGACCTGGATGACGGCGAAAAGTCCGAAATGGAAAGCGAAATAACCTCTACGCTCGAACAGATATACCAACAAGCAGACCAGGCATAGGCAGACCAAATATGATTTTAATGGCAAGCGTCCAAAACCTCGAAGAAGCCTTTGAAGCGCTATACGGCGGCGCAGACATCGTTGACGTGAAGAACCTCCAGGAGGCGCTAGTCGGCTCCGCGCACCCTGGCATCGTCAAGCAGGTCCGTGAAGCAATCCCCCTCGATCGCCACGCCAGCGTTACGCTGGGCGTCGTGCCCAACCAGGTTGGCACGGTGGCGATGGCCTGTTACACGGCAGGCGTCCTGCAAGCGACCTCTGTGAAGGTCGGATTCATGACCCACGAGTACGACGCGGCAGTGGAGACCCTGCTGGCGTGCAAGGAAGCGCTGGATGGTTTCGATACCAAGCTCATCGGCTCCCTGTTCGCCGACAACCCGCTGTATGACGGTCTCGACGCCGGCAACATGGTGCCGCTGGCAAAAGATGGCGAATGCGACGGGTTCCTGATCGACACCCTGACAAAGGACGGGCGCAACCTGTTCGACTTTATGCCGGAACCTCAGCTTCGAGAGATCGTCATCGAAGGCAAGAAGCTGGAGATGAGCACCGCCCTGTCCGGCCACCTCCGTCTCGAAGACCTGGACGAGTTGGCCCGCATCAACCCTGATATCGTGGGAGTTCGCGGCGCCGTTTGCCAGGCGGGCGACCGCTCTTCTGGTGTTCATCGCGACGCTGTCGCCCACTTCAAGCGTCAACTCAACCTGCGCGAGACCGGCGAGATTGAAGTCCGGGAGACCGACACCCAGGTGTCTGATGATGGCTGGGTGGTCATCGACGGCACTGGGAAGACCTGCGCCGGCATCCTGGCCGCGCTGACAGCGCAGATCGATGAGGACCATAGTTCATTCATCGAGGTAATAATCCCTGATGTGTTGAACAGCTACGACGTTGTTCTGTGGGCCGAGGAAGGCGAACACAGCGTTGTCACCCAGCGCAAGGACCAGTCGTCGGGCGCGGTGCGAATGCTAATTCGCCCCTAAGTCGGCGCCGCCTGGTTCACGAGCGTGGGCCAGCAGGAGCGCCAAGTCACTCGATAATTCATTGTGGGCAGATTAGAAATCTGCCCACAATGCTTTTCACCACAGCACGCTCGCCTGACTCGCGACAATCCGACCCGCAGTTTCAGTTTCCAGCCAGACCAACTCCTCTCAGAGCATTCGTGATATCCGTACGGAAAACTCCGCGTTCGATTGATGTTGCGGGGCGAATAACCCCATGCTACGATGAATTCGATACCAACGCCCGACCGGAGTTTTTATTGGATATTATCAACGACATAGCAACGATTGTTGGACTCGCGCGAGACGTAATCCTGCTGCTGTTGTTGACCGCGGCGCTGATCGCTGTCCTCGTAATCGCCAAAAAAGTGACCGATCTGTTGAGGACTGTCAAACAGACGGCAGAAAAAGCCCAGGATGTGCTGGACACAGTGTCTGAGAAAGTCGTCACTCCCGCCGCATCCAATCCTGGAGCATTGCGAGCATTGGTCAGCCTGCTCGGGTTCTTGTTCGGACGTTTCCGACGATCAAAAGACTAAACACCATATTTTAGGAGGCGAGACGATGGGCAACAACGACAACGGCGGATCATTTGCGCTGGGATTACTGGTGGGCGGAATCATCGGAGCGCTCATAGGCATGCTGCTCGCCCCAAAGCCGGGCGCTGAGACCCGATCTGAAATCTGGGAACGCAGCGAGTTGTTGCGCTCTCGAGCCGACGAAGCCGCCGCCAGCCTCCGCGAACGCGTCGGCCCAGCCGCCGAAGGCGTCGGCAGTCGCTTCGCTCCCGCCGTTGATAGCGTACGAGAGCGCGGCGGTTCGGTGGCAGGCTCAGTTCGTGACGCTGGCGCATCTGCCATGGGCAGCGTCAATGCCCGCCTGGGACGAGCCCAGGAAGAGGCCGAGATCGTGGAACCAGAAGCCGAGACTACCGACGCGACAACCTCGTCCAACAACGGCCAGGAGACCCAGTCCTAAAGTTTCAGCAACATTCTGATTTCAAGAAACGAAAACGCGCCCGGTCTAATTCTCGATGAGCCAGACCGAGCGCGTTTGGATTTGCCTGAGATTCATTCAGATGAGGAATTGGCCGCCATTGGGTAAGAACCCAGAATTTTGAACATCGACGAGCGAGAGCGCACTCCTTCCAGCGCCGCCTGCACATGCTCGTCGTCCCGATGCCCTTCCAGGTCAATCAGAAACACATACCTGCCCAGACTGCGACGGTCGGGCCGCGACTCGATCTTCACCAGATTGATGCCCCGTTTTGCCAACTCCCCCAGGGTTTCATAGAGTGTCCCCGGCGCGTCGCTTTCAAAATCGAAGCAGAACGAGGTCTTGTCCCTCCCCGTGCGAACGTGATCTTCCTCGCCGAGGACCACGAATCGGGTCTGGTTGTTGGGAACGTCCTCAATATTGGGGTCAAGAATCCGGGCGCTGAAAATCTCCGCCGCCCGCGCGCTCGATATCGCAGCAGCCGGGACCGTGCTGTTTCGCATGTCCTCAACTGCCCCGGCGGTGCTGAACGAAGCCACATGCTCCGCCTCGGGCAAATTGTTCATCAGATACACCCGGCACTGTCCGAAGGGCTGAGGGTGAGAGTACACCGCCTTGATGTCCTCCATCTTCGTGTCGCCATCTACCAGCAAATTGCAATCAATGGGGACAACAAGCTCGCCACTGATCTTGAGATCGGAGTGGTGGATCAGTAGGTCGAGCGTGAACGTCACAGCCCCTTCCAGGCTGTTTTCGATGGGCACAACCGCCTGGTCTGCCAGGCCTTTGCCAACCGACTCGACCACCGCAGGGATGGTCGTGCAAGCGACGTGTTCCGCTTCACGGTCGTGATCAATCGCGGCCTGCTCGCTGTACGTCCCACGCGGTCCCAGGTATGCCAGCCGTTTCGCCATTAAAACCCTCCGACGTCCTCAACCATCATCTCGGCAAGTTCCTCTTGAATTCGGTCAACCAGCAATTCGGTGAGATTCACCGTCACGTCGATACCCAGACGGGCGAACAGTTCAACGTGTTCTGGCACATTAACGAGAGCGACAACCCGTCCAGCCCCGAACCGGTGTTTCGCCAGTTGGCAGGCGACCAGATTTTCGTCATCTCGGCGGGTGGTTGCAATCAGCAGGTCTGCCCTGTTCGCTCCAGCCCTGGCAAGAATCGTCGCTTCCGTCGCCTCTCCCAGCACCGTAACGCCGCCCAGTTCATCCTCGATAGCGGAGCATCGCGCGGGGTCCTTGTCGATGATCGTGATCTCATGATCGCCGGCCAAGAGCCATCGAGCAATCGACGACCCGACTCTGCCGGCTCCCACAATCAGTACATACATATCTGGTTAACCGTTCGTCGCATCGATAATCAAATCCCGCACAAGGCCTGTAGGGCTGACCGTGGTCAACTCAAGGCCTTCGTACATCTCCTTCATCACCGGGTCATTGAGGCGGCAAATCACCTTGGGAATGTGCAACACGTGATGCGCGATCTGGGCCGAAAGAGCGTTCGCAGGATCGTTGCCAGAAACCGCGATGAACACGGCGGCATCCTGAGCGGATGCCCTGCGCAGATCAGACTCCAGCGTCCCGTCTCCAAGGATTGGCCGAATGTCTCCCTCTTCGATAAGACCGGATGGCAGCAGATCGAAGGCAGAGATCGCAGTGTCCAATATAAGGGCCAGGTAACCGGCCTCTGAAAGAGCGACGGCAATATCCGCGCCGGTCTTTCCACAGCCGACTATGACCGCCCGCATAGGTCCCAGCCCGGAACCTGGAAATCTAGCGTTCATAGCCCGCCCGCGCCTGGGCGTTCCGGATGTTCGCGGCTTCAGCCAAGTCTCGTCTGCTCCAGTTCAGCCGGGTCTCTGGAAACTATCACGCGGCATGGTGCGTTCTTGAGTATATAGGGAATGGACTCGCCCAGAGAATACGTGCCGAAGGGGAGCTTGTAAGAAGTGCCCAAAACAATGGCGTCAACGCTCTTATCCATCGCTTCCTGAACAACCGCGGTGCCGGCCTTTCGAGCCTGGACCAGTTCGGCTTCCATCTGGCACTTGTAATTGCGAGCCACGCTCTCCATATCCTTCAGAACCTGTTCGCCCTTGGCCGCCGCGGGCGTCACCTCAGCGTCCACAGGAAAACCGCGCTCGACTTCTATGACATAGAGGATGTGTACCATGCTGCGGCTGGACTCCAGCAATTCGCAGGCCAACCGCACCATCTCCTCGTCGCAAGAATCCCCGCTGACGGGAACCAAAACTGATGATACTTTCACAGCATAACTTCCAGGGTGTTCTCAGCCGTGATTGGAATGCCAGGAGTTGCGTCTGGGCCCAAACGCGGCTGATATGAATGTTTCAGGAGCGTTTTACACGGCGGCGCCAACCGGTGACACCTCATCGGCGATGGAATCCAGCCTGTCGAGCATCTCATCGCGCCCGGCCAGGACAAGCCAATCACCAGATTGCAGCCGATCGTCCGTATCCGGGTTCAGCGTGATGTCCTTGCCACGACGGATAGCAAGCACCACCAGGCCGTACTTGTTTCTGGGACTTGAGAAGCCAAGCTCCTTTAGGCTCATATTGACAAACCGTGGCGGAATCCTCAGTTTGCTGATTCCAAAGTTTGGCGTGATCTCCAGGTATTCCTCAACATTGGGATTGAACATGCTGTGAGCGAGACGGTTTCCCATCTCCTCCTCAGCGTGGACAACCTTATCAACTCCGATGCGCTCCAGGGTATTGCCGTGAAGCTCGTTGTGCGCCCTGGAGACCACGTACGGCACGCCCATCGTCTTCAACAGCACCGATGCCATGATGGACGACACTACGTCAGACCCGATAGCGACCACCGCAGCGTCGTAATCTGGAATTCCAAGCTCCTTCAAGACTGCGTCATTGGTACAGTCTCCTGTGAGCGCGTGGGTAGCCTGCCCCATGATGGCCTGCACCCTGTTTTCATCAATGTCGATTGCCAGAACGTCGTGCCCCAGGTTGTACAGGGAGCGCGCGACGCTGGAACCGAACCTTCCCAAACCCATCACCGCTATCTGTCTCTTCATGAAAAAACACCTGAAATTTCTTGAGAATTTCCGAGAATCATCAACCTATTGTAACGTGTTCTTCTGCGAACCGATACCGGCCACCCTCCGCTTTTTGCGCCAGGGCTATCACCAGTGTGAACGGGCCAATTCTGCCCACAAACATCGCCACAACCAGAACGATGTGCCCCCACTGGGACAGGTCCGGAGTGATGCCGGTGCTGAGACCGACAGTTGAGAATGCCGACACGCTCTCGAAAATCAGGCTCAGGAAATCGAAAGTCGTGTTCGATAGCGTCAGCAACAAAACGACCAGGAACAGCATACCCAGGGAAATCGAGCCTACTGTCAGCGCTCGCCTGACCTGCTCATCGGGAATCTCCCGACCATAGGCCGAAGCATGAGCGCGGCCCTGTATCGTCGAAGAAATCGCGACAATCACCACTGCCAAAGTGTTGATCTTGATCCCGCCCGCCACCGACGCCGACGCGCCGCCGACGAACATCAAACCAGACATTATGAATCCCGTTTGCTGTTCAGCTTCTGCATAATCAATCGTGGAGAACCCGGCGGTAATATTTACAGCCTCGAACATCGAAGTCGTTAGTTTTTGAGACACCGGAAGCGCCCCCAGGGTCGCCGGGTTGGTGTACTCGAACAACAAGAACAAACCCATCCCTAATAAGAGCATGATCGGATAGAAAGTGAGAACCAGCTTCGTGTTGAGTCCGAACAGCTTAAACTTCCGATGCTGGACCATGTCAATTATGACGCCGTAGCTTATTGCGCCGAGAAAAATCAGAGCGGCGAAAATCCCGATAACGGCGCCATCTGCCTGGAACGCCTCCAGTCCTGCTTCCTCTTTCAACGCGATGAATCCCGCGTTGTTGAAACCAGACACAGCATGGAAAGCCGCCTGCCAAAGCGCTTCGCCGGGAGGATAGATAAACCAGAACCTGATCGCCAGCGCCACAAATCCAACGACCTGTATGCCGATGTCCATCAGCACGATACCGACCGTCATACGCACCAGGCCACCTAACTGGTTGGCGCCCAGGCTCTCTCGAATCAGCAATCTCTGCCTCAAAGTGACCCTTTGCCCCACCAGCACAAGCAGGAAGGTCGCCAGCGTCATGAACCCTAGACCGCCAACGAATATGATGCCCATCAGGACGATCTGTCCCGCTGGCGTCCAGTATGTGGAGGTTTCCTGAATCACCAGTCCCGTAACGGTCACAGCGGAAGTTGCGGTGAACAGCGCATCCATGAACGGTGTCATGCCTGCGCCGTGGTGAGTGAACGGAAGGAGCAGCAACCCGGTGGAAATAGCCACCAGGATCGCGAAGATCAAGACAATGATCAGCGGAGAGGCGCCGGCGCGGGACTGCACTCTGCGCTGTTTCACGGTGACGCGAATAGGCCCCATCTCTTCCTGACGGGGATGTCTGATCACCCGGTCTCCGGGTTTTGGCTGCCAATCCTGTCGCAAATCTGTCCTCGTTCAGTATCGTTTGGCCGTCATAGAGAACTGCCATCGTCAAATCGGCGAGTTGCATCGATGAGCGCGCTGAGGGTATTTTACGCGACTGCGATTCTAGGCGCAGTAATTTTCCATGTCAAAAGACTGTCAATATATTATTCTTCGCTACGCTTGAACATGCATCTGGTTTGTAATAGTTTGAGAATCGTCAGACTGGTGTATTAATGCAAAACAGAGAGGAGTGCAACGTCATGGGCATGCAGCCTCCGCGGAGACCCAGGCACAGGGGTTCCCTGAAAACCGCCTTGTTTGGAAATATTTTCGACCGGAATCTCCCGGGACGCGCCCATAACTACTTACTGCAATGCGGACTCGCGTCTTTATCACTCTTCCTGATCCTGCTGGTGGAAGACATCGTAATCGGGGTCGCCATCGTGGTCGCAGTCGCGTCCACCGCATTCACTATATTTGTATATCCAGACAGTATCGCATCGACCCCGCGCCGGGTCATAGGCGGTCACATGGTTGCCGTCCTGTCAGGAGCAACCATGGCCGGGATGCTCCTGATTCCATTCATGAGCAGCACGGCTCAGGACGCCAGGATCGTCGTGGACATAGCGGCGGCTCTGCCCGTGGGAATAGGCGCCCTGCTGATGGTAATGACAAACACCGAGCATCCTCCCGCCGCAGGAACAGCCTTCGCTCTGGTGATCGACCCGTGGAGCTGGTCGGCGATCTTGTTCGTGCTCTCCGGCGCCATAGCGCTGTCTGCCGTCAGAATCATACTTCGACCCAGGCTGATAAATCTGCTTTGAGTTCAGAGCAAACAGCCCTAAACGCCCGTGGCAACCCGACCTGGGATGAGAGACGCGGCCCAGTCAATCGCACCGTGATCCCGTCTTCCGGGCTTATTGGGCCCAAAAGCGCCACAGATGTGGCAATCTATTCACACAAAATTAATGCAGAGGCATTGAAATTCACGTTTCATTAGGCGACAATATCAAAGTGTTCGGACGGAGTGTGCGTAATTGGCAATACTTCGACCCGGCTAACCCAGCTGTTTTTGGTATTTGGCGTAACGTGATAGCATGTTTGGGAGGACGTTAGAAGGTTAACCGAATTGGCCGCAATAACTTCGGTTCCTTAACCCACCTCAACGCGCCAAATTACAAATGCAACAGATCGATGGTTAACAAATTGTTGAGAATGTCATACTCAGATAGGAAGAGCGTGCGCCAACTGCACTAAATCTGGCCCTAATCCTTACAAAAAGCATTGACATTGATGTGTCACCAGCTATAATACTGGCTGTACCAACGAGGAGCCGTTCGTGGGAATGGCCGTTCGTGTGCTTTTTGTAGACGAGGTGGGGGCCTGAAACCGCTTGTTGAGGCAGGTATTAATGGACAAGAAATCCCTAACATACTCGGCAGTCCTTTTGCTCGGTCTCGTATTTGTTTCTGTGTTACTGAACCGCGGCATCATACAGGGCGTGCATAGTAACAGCCATGTCACACTGACGACCGACCAGAGCATCTATCCCCAGGGTGGAGATGTCATCTTCACCGGCGAGATAGAGTTCTCGTTGAACGAGCAGGTTGATATCAAAGAAGTCAGGCTGAAGAACGTGTCCGGCCCCACGGGTTTGGACGCGGCGCTTCCGTTGGCTCCGACAAGCGGCTCTTATGTAAACGTGCCAACTGCCAGCGGGACCCTCATGGTCAAGGTCGATTTCTTAGGCATAACCACCGGATCAAGCACCCCCGGAACAATCCCAGGGACCACCCTTCCAGGCGGAAGCGATGGTCTTAAAGGCGTTGGCGGCGCCCTCAAGATCGTCTACACCGCCAAATGGACGCCACCCAACACCAGCGCCGCTATCGGCTCTTACAGCGCAAAACTATCCGTGGAACTCAAGAACGGCACGATGCTCGAAAGCTCTGCCGCCAACTACAGCATCGTGGCCGGAACCGTGGTTGCGATTTCTGGGCCTATGGCCGCAGTTGATGAAGGCTCCGGCTCAAGCACCGCAATTTTCATAATCAAAGTGTCCCCGCCGGCCACTGAGACTATCGTGGTCAACTACAGGACCGTAGATGGCACAGCGACTGCAGGCGCGGACTTCACCGGAATCACTTCGGCCAGCGCCGTTTTCACTGGCGGCCAAGCCACGACATCGGTAGCAGTCACAATCCTTGACGATTCCAACGATGAGTCCACCGAAGAATTCAGCGTAGAGTTGATTTCGCCGACCGTCGTCGGCTCAGTCACCGTTGACACTCGCCCGGCGAAAGCCACAATCATAGATAACGACGCCGACCCGACGGTAACTCTCGCTCTGACTGCCACCTCCACGAAGGAAGGGAACTCAGGCACAACTACCGTCAGCATACCCGTGAATCTGTCCGCGGCGTCCCAACGTGATGTCACCGTGAACTTCGCCACTAAGGATGGCACCGCCACGGCGGCTAACAACGACTACGTTGCCAAATCAGGCGCTCTGGTAATTAACGCAGGCGGCACCACCGGTACTATCGACATCGATATCAACGGCGACACTGGCGTTGAAGGAAACGAGACCTTCGAGTTGAACCTCATGAGTTCATCAGCGCTCAAGAGCGCCACCGACACCATCGTGATCCTCAACTCGACCACGACGATAACAATAACTAACGACGACGCAGGCCCCAGCGTGAGCCTCAGCCCGTCCGCCACATCAACAAATGAGGGCGACACCGGGACCACGACAGTGGTTCTGACACTGACGCAGGACTCAACATCTGTGGCTACTACCACAGTGAACTACAGCACCGCCGATGGCACCGCCACGGCCGGAAGCGACTACGTCGCCGTATCCTCCGGAGTCGCAACAATACCTCCTGGAAATACGACAGCGTCGATAACGGTCGAGGTAATAACAGACACGACTCAGGAGAGTAGTGAAACGTTCAACGTCAACGTAACAGGCGTGATCAACGGAACCGCCAGCACAACGGCGACGTCCACAGTGGTGACCATTGTGGATGACGACGCTCCAACTTTGGTCCTAAATACGCGGCTACAAGCAGCGAGAGGGGCCGGAAATGTTGCAGTGGTGGAAGTCATCGTAGATAACGTAAAGGATCCGTCATCTGGAGCGACTTCAACGGCAATCGCTGGCGGCATCAAGAGCTTCAGTGGCAAGGTGACTTACTCTGACTCAAGTATCCAAATACTCGGCGTCCAGGACGCCACCGAGTTCGCAGGCACAGCCTTTGCTACATCGACTGGTCAAGCAACATTTAGCGCAAGCGCGACAGCGCAGACGAGCGCCAATTCGCCGATTGTCGTTGCCAAGCTAATCGTCATACTGACGGGCAGTAAAAACGCAACCACAACGCTGACTCTCGATTCACTGTCGATCGTTGCTTCGACCACAGGAGCGACAATTGGCCAAGATTCGTCGGCGAAAGCGTCCGACACTTACCAACGCG
>JASLRP010000194.1 GCA_030743915.1 SAR202 cluster bacterium
GTAATTGCTCCTTTTCGTCCTGAGATAGCTTGACTATGTACTTCTTTTTCATCCCTACCTCCACTTATTGGACGTAGGTTAGCTAATTTTCACAATACCATCAATCTAGCTATGACAGAGCACTAGTCGTTCGGGACCTGATAAGCATGAGGATACGTTCGGTTGGTCTCGCGAAAATACCAACTCCAGGGAGTGTCGTCACGTCCCCAGACCATCGTGGCTCCGTATTTCTTTGGGAATTTCTCCCTCTCGATCTCCCGCAGCACGCCCAATTCCTCCAACACCAGCATGCTAGCAGGCAAGAGCGACTCGCCCACATGGTGACGGGGAAATTTTTCGCGTTCCAAAAGGACAACGCTATACCCACGGCGAGACAGGAGGGTCGCGGCGGCGCTGCCTCCTGGACCTCCTCCAATCACGATTACGTCAGGCATCTGGGTATTCTCAGAAGACCAATGTTCAGGCTAATTCTCGCCGATGCGCAGGACGCGGCTGAGGGACATGCGGCGGATGAACAGTATCACGCCCAGAATGATGACCGTGAAGATCACGGACATGGCAAGGTAGGTGACCAGCAGATTGGCCCAACTTACCTCGATGACGAATGGTGGAATGACCTGCGATCCCCTGTCGTCGTGGCCCAGGAATGGCATTACGGTTGCGCCCAATCTGCCACCCATCCAGGTTCCAAGCGCCATACCCACGCCGATCACCAGGGCCTGTTCTACCCACATGAGCGCGACCAACTGGCGCGTCGCGATCCCCATTGTGCGCATGAGCGCGAACTGCAACTCGCGATTTCGGAACGACACATAGGCGTGAACCAGGAATCCCAGACTGCTGAGAATTAGAATCGCGCCAAAGGCTATAAGCAGCAGCGCTCTCCAGCCAGCCAGCACCAGTGGATCGAGTTGCGCCTCGGAAAGATCGACCTCGCGGTCAACTATTTTTGCCACCGACAGGGGTTTCCCGAGGCGAAGCTCCTCTACAAAGGCGCCACGGTCCTGTCCGTTGAGATCGGTGGTCAGCCACATCTCGTTCGCGGTCAGTTCACTCCTCATGTTCCCCAGGTTCGCGGCATCTATGATGGTGTCCAGATCGCCGATAAGGAACTGATCGTCGAAGGTGTTCAGTGTTGGGAAGTAGTCAACAGTGTTGTTGATTCTGACATTCAGTGGGCGGCCCCCCACCGAGACGTCGATCTCGTCCCCTAACTGATGACCGCTTCCCCTGATGAACGACGCACTGGCGACCACTGGAATAGGCTCAGGAGTTCCGCCCGGATATATGCCCCTGGCCGTCAGCGGCGGGCCTCCTGACCAGGCGAACATCAACGCGCCATCGCCTCGCGCTGAGACCTCGGAGCTCCGAATTCTGTCCTGGGCGGACTCGTCAACCTCGTGGAGAATGTTCCAGCCTTTGATGTCCTGTAAATTGTCCAGGACCTCGACTTCGCTGGTTGCCAGTCGCGCCCTTATGGTGTCGATCAGAATTGAACCGGGCGACAATCGTCTCTGTCCATCGGTCTCTCCCAGCGCCAGGGACACAAGGGTGAGGGGTCGGGAGGGGAACAGGTTCCAGCGGGCGTTTTTCCCCTCGAACAACTGGAAGTTCAACAACCTCCAGTTGCTGGTCTCGAGAGCGCCTATCACGTAAGTAAAGAACCTGCCATTGGAGTCCTTAATTCGCGCGGCGACGAACACCGATGGATGAGGCCGGTCTGCCTTGAGCAGAATCTCCACGGCGCGGGCGGCGTCCGGCAAGGGCAGTCCGATCTCGACCTCTCGACCGTTCAGTCCGCCGATTATCTCGTCCATCGAATCGTCGGCAAAGTCGTCTCTGAACCAGGCGACATCAGCGAAGCTCTCAGAGTCCACGCCCAGCATGGTGTAGGTGCTGCCAACCGTTCGGGAAAGGTCGGAACCTGCGCTTCTCAGCGCCGGACTGGCGAGCGCCACGCCGTCGATATTTTCGTAGCTTCTGGTGAAGGGCCTGGTCAGCCCTCTATTCCGCTGAGTCACTCCCACCAACCTCAGATCGCTGCCCGAAGAATACAGCACCCGCTCTTCGAAACTGCGCTCCAACGTTCCGCCGAAGCTGGCTGCGAATATGCCCAGACCGGCCATCAGGATCAGCAACAGCGCCAGCCGGGCGTAGTGCGTGGGGTTCCGAGCCATTTGCCAAATTCCCAAGACGAGGCCAGGAGGCAGATGAGGCGACATGATCCGGCTGGTAATGTTCAGCGCCACAGGGAACAACCTCAATAGCACCATCGCAGCCGCCACGAGCGTGATGGCGGGAACGGCCAGCAGAAGCTGGTTGACGGCCACTTCTCCCAAAAGATCGGTTGCGGCCAGCGACCCCTGCTCGGTCAGTTGCCGGAAAAGCAAAATGCTGACCGCCAACAGCATTACGTCCAGATAATAACGTTGGAAGAATGCCAGTTGGGAAGGGCGCACGGAGTCCTGACGCTGACGGCTAACGCCGGAGCGGGATGCTTCGACAGCCGGTATCATGAGAGCGCCGAGGCTCAACACGCCGCCCACCGCGCTCATGATATACGCGCCCTGGGTGAGTCGCACCGGAAGCCTTCCACCACCGCTAAGATCGGAGAACGCGGGTGTGTACCCTAACAGGCTTATGGCGAATGCGGCCAGGATCGGCGCGATAACGACTGCAATCGCGGCAATGGTCATGCCTTCCAGCACGAACACAGCGAGAATCTGGCCGGAGGTCGCTCCTCTCCCCTTCAACAGTAAAATCTCGTTTTTCCGCTGCTCGGCGACCAGGGCCGAGATCGTCACCACGTAGTACAACACGACCACAGCGATAAGTATCAGCACCACGAACATTTGCATCTTGCTGAACAGCAGTCGCAGGTCGTATTCTGCCAGCGCATCGTCGAGGATGGTGGTCTGTCGATATTGCAAAACGCTGCGTAGACGTCCATCCAGCGACCGAATTCTCGTTCGCGCCTCTTTTGCGTTGGACGCCGTTATGCCTTCAGGATCAATGTCGATCAGCCAACCATAGTTGCTGTCCATGTCTCGAAACGCCCCTCCGACACCCTGCAGGAAAGTGGTCTCGGAGACCAGGAACGGAATGGTGATGAAGTTGCCTGATGTGAGGGAGAGAAACACTTCGTCGTGGAGGCGCCACATCAGGTCCGAGGGGTTGGTCCGCTCGAACAGGCCGACGACAATGACGTTTGCAAAAGGCGTTGCGTCATCCCAATATGGCACCGTTGAGAGCGTGCCTCCGATGCCGACGCCGAATTCTGCCGCAGCGTATGTCGGCGCAATCACCTCCAGGACCAGAGGTTCGCCGCCTGGATCGGAGACAATGGTGTCACGGGGTTCTCGGCCCTGAACGATGGTCACATGCTTTTGCATGTCCTCAAGAAACGCGAAATAGCTGCGAGAGCTGTCGTCCCCGGCAGTCGCCTCTTTGCCCGTTGGCGTGGCAAAGAACGTGGAGGACCTTCCGCCCCGCAGTAAATCACGGGACAGCCAACCGACCTGGGAACCGATCTCGCCCTCGACCCTCTGCCTCACGAGCGCATACTCTTCTGGAGTGGTCGGGCCCTTGGTGGCCTTGGCGAGGATATCCAGATCCTCGGCGTTGTGCTTGGACAACTCGGCTGTCAGCGCCAGGTCTCGAAGGGAATCGAAGTAGATTACGGTGCCTGCCATGATTGCGGAGGCCAGCAACACACCGATCACGACCGAAGACAACAGCCGCCAATTGGCAAGGCTCCGCTTGATGACCATCGGCCACGCGGAGAGTATTTTGGTCAGTTTTTCTAGCATATCAATGGGCCAGATATCAGGGAATGAACTTCAGGGTTTTGAGTGGCCCCCAAAAATTGTGTCCGATCACAATGTAGCCGTCTGCGTTCTTCAATGCAATATGCCATCGACATAGAGTTCATTGACGGCTGTTTCCGGCAGGCCAAGCACTTCTTTCAAGACGTACTCTGTGTGCTCTCCCATGGGCGGAGCAAGCTTCACGACAGGGTCCACGCCCGATATCGAAATTGTCTCGCCATGAAGGGTCATGTCTCCAACTTCGGGATGGTCCATGACTCGGATGTGCCGGTTTCGGAAACCTGGGTCATTTTCTACCAGGTCCTGGCTGTTTTGCACAACGCCCGCCGAAACGCCATGCCGCTGAAGCCTTCTCATGACCTCCTGGTCTTGCAGATCACGAGTCCAAGCTTCTATCAGTCCGTCCAGGTCGTCCTCATGTTTCTTGCGTCCATCTACGGTCTGGAATCGGTCCTCCGCTGACCAGTTCGGTTCTCCCAAGGCGCGGCGAAGGCCTTCCCATTCGTCTTCCGTCTCGACGGCGATAGCGCACCATCGGTCATCGCCGGCGCAACGATAAACGCCATGCGGAGCGGCCCAACTGGAGCGATTGCCGGGTCTAACCGGAACGCTGCCCAGGGTCGTGTACTGTAGTACGCTAGCGCCCAGCAAAGAGATTGTGGACTCGTACTGCGCCAGATCTATGAACTGTCCCCTTCCTGTGCGGTTGCGGTGGCGCAGCGCCGCCAGAACCGCCAGGGTTGCGTGATTCGGGTTGCCGCTGAAGTCTGGGTAAAGGGAGCCAGTGCCGACCGGGGGCTGATCGGGCAAGCCTGTGATTCCGCTGATGCCCGCTCCGGCAATGATGTTCAGGCCATTGCCGCCGTAGTCCCGGTGGACTCCGGTGGTCCCCATCATGGCCATGCCCAGCATTATGATGTCGGGTTTCAGCTTCACCAGGTCTTCATAGGCCAGTCCCCAGCGTCCCATGCGGTCGCCCCGAAAGTTGTTGGTGACCACATCGCTGACGCTCACGACCTGCTTGGCCAAATCTATGCCCTCTGGCGTGCCCAGATTAATCGTCATACTGAGTTTGGAGGTATTGCAATCGTTGAATACCCCGGCAACGTTGGGGCTGGTGTTGCCTTCGGGACGGGGCCCCAGTGCGCGAATTTCGTCAATTCGGGCTGTCGATTCGATGCGTATGACCTCGGCGCCGAAATTCGCCAGTGGCCGCGTGGCCAGCGGTCCCGCGATCATCCATCCAAAGTCGGCAACGCGAATTCCCGAAAGTGGCAGGCGAGTTGAATTATCGCTCATTCGAAGAAGGCTCCTGTCTCAAGAAATTGTCGGCCTCTTCCGAGGACATCCCGAGCCAATCGCCCAGAACTTCATGCGTATGCTCGCCGACCAGGGGCGCTCGCTTTCGTATCTGCCAGGGTGTGTCTGACAGCTTGTACGGAGCGCCTGGATAGGTGAATTTTTCGCCTATCTCAGGGTGCTCGACTTCAACAAACCAATCACGATCATCAAGCTGTTCATCTTTCACCAGGTCGGCGACGCTCTGGACAGGCGTGCAGAGGAGCCTCAATTTCTGGGCCGAATGATACAGTTCATTGGATGTGTGCTTGGCGGCAAAGTCGGACATCACCCGGTTGATGTGCTCCTGTTCTGTGATCCGGACCTCAGGGTCGTCGAACCGCGCATCCCCCAGGTCCTGTTCTTCACCGGTTTCCGCCATCCAGGCTACAGTGTTGCGCCACGCATGAGGCGGCGCGAGGTGGGCCGCGTATGCGATCCAGCCGTCAGAGGTCTTATATAGCGTGCGAGGGAAACTGCGCCTTTCGCCCCTCTGCTTTTGCCCGCTGAAGGCGTGATTGAGACCAGTTCGCGACCGGATAATCCCATCCCATGTGTAGTAATTGAAGTTGGCCGTCTGAAGGGTCGCCATTGAAACGCAGTCCTGCATCGACACGTGGACGTCGCGCCCCGCGCTATCCATATCCCGGCTCAATATCGCGACCATTGTGCCGACCGCGGCGTGTAGAGAGGCCATGTGGTAGGCCTGTTCGCCCCCAAGTTGCCCGGGCGCCTCCCCAGGGAATCCGGTGAGAGCCATCAGGCCGCCCATCGCCTGCGCCACGATATCCGTTGCCTTGTAGTCGCTGTATGGGCCTTCGTCCCCAAAGCCCGTGATCGTGGTGTGGATCAGAGACGGATAATCCGCCCGAAGACTTGGACTGTCCAGGCCCAGCGTCGCCGCCTCAGAGGGGCGAAAGGTGTCCATAAGGACATCCGTGGCGGTCAGGAGAGAGTCGAACACCCCTCGTCCGGATTCGCTTTTGAGATCAAGGAGGATGCTGCGCTTGTTGGTGTGGTAGTGCCACCGATAGATGCTGTGGTCCCTGTCAGATCGACCGCCATAAAACGGACCTGGCGAAAGGTTCTGGCCAACGTCTGGCGGGTCAACTCTTACCACGTCGGCCCCCATGTCGGCCATTAGTTTGGTGCAGTAGTATCCGGCTGGGCCAGATATGTCCAGAACTCGGACACCCTCCAGGGCTTGCGGATTGTCAATGCTGGTCGGATTCAGTTTCGGCTCCTTCAGAATCTAGGGGACCAAATGTGACCGGATTCTCCATCTGAAAACCCACCTTGTCTCAACACACCAGGTTTGGAACAGCACCGACTATACGACCACCTCCGAAGGTTGTCAATCGACTCTTGGCGCCCTCGTGGCCGATGAAAATCGCAGGCGCACCCGTCGAGAGCCGACCGGATCAATCGCTGGTTTGTCCCGAGCGCCCGACACAACCCGACCCAACAGTAGTTCGATGAATCACAGTGTGGCCTTACTGAGCGCGTTACGTCAGTGAACGGCTAAGGACAGTTCGCATCGTAACCGATTTCAAGGATTTCTTCGTCGCGAGTTACCTGAAAGAGGTCGGTAAGTCCTCGGTCGCTCACCTCAAGAATCTGGACAAGTCTTGGCCCGTCTCGCAGCGCAAGCAGGCCGTCACACAGATCTGCTTTACTGGCATGCGTCCAGGCGCGCGTCCACTAGTATTCAACATCATTCGGATCCGAAGGGTTGAATCGCACGAGTGAAACAAAAGACTCCGGGTGCGACCCCAGTAAAATCAGGTCGTAGCCTTGGGCAAAGATATCGGTAATTGTGAGATTCCAGTAAGGCAACGCACTCGGCTCGACAAGCTGATCGACGTCCAGAAATAGGTCAGCCTCGAACTTCGGTGGAGGGCTTGGATTCAGCACATTGATCCTCAATATCTTTTGATCCGGAAATCTTTCATCATTTCTTAGGGCTTCCAGGAGATCCGGCCGGGCAAAAGACCGATCTGCAGAAACATTCGTAGAGTCCAGAACAAACCATCTCTCAGCGACATCCTGAACGATCAAACCATAGCTGATCGTCCCAACCTTGGCCCATTTCGCCACCGGACGACGATAATCTGAGATGTCGACAATTCCGAGATAGAACCGGAAAATTACGTTGTCGAGGATGTAAGCGTCGTTTCCGTTCATAGCGAGATCATGGCCAGCTTTTATCATATCGACTTCCGCTACGACCTCAGGCAATTCTCCACCATCTTGATTCATGTCCACGATCTGAAACGCCGCCCCGTCAGTTCCAGATACGAGCAGGTATAACATGCCATTACACGTCTCAAAATCGCCGATTACCATGTCTGTGAAGTAGCTGCTGATCGGTTCAAGCGCCTGATCAATGATGCGGAAAAGAT
The DNA here is from genome assembly GCA_030743915.1 of SAR202 cluster bacterium. GTDB lineage: Bacteria > Chloroflexota > Dehalococcoidia > Lucifugimonadales > UBA1123 > UBA1123. The sequence continues at coordinate 7,568 of JASLRP010000194.1, forward strand.
CGAAGCTATCACGGCCCGCAAGCAAAACCTGATCTCCGTCAACTCTGAACGTCATGTAGTCAGAATCCAGATGCTGCCTCATCACTCGTTCGGAACCATCCACGAAGGCGACCTTTTCAAATATCGTGCCCCGTTCCACAGTGGAATCGGTGAGCAGATATAACGATGGGGTCGATGACGGTGGCTCGATCGGATTGGCGTGAGTGTCGCAAAACACACGGAATGACGGACCGTGGGTCAATCCGACAAGGCCAACGAACAGAAGCAACATGAAAATCGGCAGCTTCATTCTTCTATCACCAGA
>JASLRP010000195.1 GCA_030743915.1 SAR202 cluster bacterium
CAGTAAATTCGCCAGCAAGAACGAAACTACATTTCGCGATCTCTGGGAAGGCATCGCAAAAGGCATATCATCGGGCGAACGTGGGGTCAAAGGTGCAGGTCCGTCGTGGTTTTCGCCTGTTGATCTGTTCTTGTAGAGAAGCGAAGATGCTCATGGCGGTTCCGACTCTTCGGGGCTTGACCGTGTGCGCCACCTGAAATCAGCGCTGGACCAACCAGCTATCGTGTCGCGGTCCTCATCCCATACCGCCGAAAAAGGGTACGGACGTAACTACAAGCCTGCTCTGATGTCAGATAGACTTGAGTCAACTTGAAAGTGCGGTGAGATCAGATGAAGAATACGACCCTGGCGGCAACGATGAACATAGTCCCTCTGGGATTCGGATACCTGTACCTGAAAGAATACTCAAGGTTCGTGTTGACGTTCTTTGGCGGCGTGACGTCGATCTTCTCAGCGCTGGTTATGATGGCTGTTCTGAGCGTGGGAATGTGCGTGTGGGACGGCTGCACGGACACCGAGCAGGCTCTAACCATCGCTCCTGTTGCGCTGCCGTTGATGCTCAGCCTATTCACTATGATCGATGCGAAGAAACGAGGCAAACGCCGCGCTGGTCGCAGATAGGGTCATCCCCAGCCAATTGGGGTTCGGCAACCGGACTGGACTGAGGTGTTCGACCCAGATGGAGCCGAGAGACCGTGAGGACAAAAAAGGGGTGGAGAACCGGCGAGGCCGAGCATCAGGAGATATTCTTCAGCAATCGCCTATGACATTGACGATTTCGAGTGTGTCCTCGTATAGCCGCCAATAGGCGCCTGTAGCAGGGTCAGTCACCGTCCATTCTCTGTTCATCCGTATGTGATGGTCATTGGTTCGCGTAATGCGCGTCCAATTGGCCTCGAATCGGCTTTCGTTGAGAAGATACTTGTCTCCAGAACTGCAATTTTCACGGACGTGATCTTTGACCATTGCGAGCGCCTGCGCCCTGGGATAGGTTGGGGTGTTGTCAGACGCATATTCGGTCCGGGTCTCCTCAGTTGTAGCAAGGTCCCTCTCGGTGAAAGGAATCCTTCCCACCGACCCGATTGCGACGATGAAGACGGCGATGCCGAAAACGACGATCCATTTAGTCATTGGACCGATCCTGACATGATTGAACTTGGGTTATGAAGACCATATACACAAGGCAGTATAACAAATCCTGAAACGTGTTTCATGCACGATGGGTCGATTTTGCTTGCTCACATTGACTCGAAATCCATGTTAAAGAACTACTTGCAAAGTCCTTTGGGACGAGGTTAGCAATCAAGTCTTATGAACGGAGAGTGCCGCCCTTATAACAATTCAGATCTGCGCCGCAAGTCAATTGGGCGTGTTTCGACGCATACGTGAATAACAAATGCTGACGATTGCCTTAAATCTGCCGCAGTCGGGGGTCCCAACGGTCGCGGAGCCAGTCGCCTATGAAGTTGAACGACAGCACGGTAAGGAAAATGGCAATGCCTGGGAAGAAGGCGACCCACCATGCAGAACCCAGATATTCTCTTCCGTTCGAGATGTCCGCTCCCCAAGATGGTGTTGGCGGTGGCACTCCCGCGCCCAAAAATGACAGGATGCTCTCGGACAGGATGGTGCTACCAACCTGGAGCGTTGTGGCAACGATGATTGTGTTAGAGACCGCCGGCAAAAGGTGCTTCATCATGATTCGGGGTGTGGATGCGCCCGCGACGGTGGCGAGAGCAATAAAGTCGAAATTCCGAACTTGCAACGTCTGGCCACGCACGAGGCGCGCAATCCCACCCCAAGCACCAAGGGCGAGCACGAACGCCACGACAGCGAAGCTCTGGCCCAGCACGAACACCAATGCAATCGCTAGAAGCAGGTACGGGATCGAGTTAAACACATCTACGGTACGCATGAGGAGTTCGTCAACAATGCCTCCAAAGTAGCCTGCGGTTAGACCCACGGTTGTGCCAAATATCGTCCCAACCACGATCGCGACTGCCGCCAGGCTCAGAGAGAGGCGGGCGCCGTAAATTATTCTGCTGAGCAGATCGCGACCAAGCTGATCTGCTCCCAGGATGAAGTGATATACATCCTTGTTTCGTCCCAACTCAATGCCATTGGTGTTGCAAGACTCGCGCTTGTTCGTTATTTGCCCTTCCTCGCACGCTGGATACCAGGGAGGGGAAGCAAGAACTGCCCTTAGTTGGTCTTTTTCGGGATCGTACGGGGCCACCAAGGGGGAGAAAACAGCGCAAATCAACAAGATGCTCAGGATGAACATCGGAATCAGCGGCCACCGACGGAACACATAAAGTGTTCGTTCAATGGTGGACCCTCTGCTCAGGTCTTCAAGCTCGGAAAGCGGGATTTGGCGCGCAGGAGTGGTCAAATTCAGTCCTCAGGAATATCGAATTCTTGGATCTATTAACGCATACAGTATGTCTATGATGAAAACCGCGATCACATAGACCAGGGTAAAGACCAGGACAGCCCCGGTCATGAGTGGGAAATCGTTGTTTATGATAGAGGTAAATGTCATCTGGCCAAGGCCTGGCCATGCGAATACGGTCTCGGTCACGACCGTTCCCCCAATGAACCCAACGAGTATCAGCGCCGAGAAGGTCAGCGGTGGAATCAAGGAGTTCTTGAAAGCGTGTTTCCAGATGACTGCGTTATTGCTGACGCCCTTTGCTCTAGCTAGTTTCACGTATTCCGAGTCCAGCACTTCCAGCATCGAAGATCGCACAAGGCGCATCAGCCCTGCGGAGGCGAGCCACCCGAGCGTTACCGCGGGCATGATGAAATACTGCAATCGGCTGAACCAGCTTGAGGCATCATGTCCACGCGTGCCGGAGGGCAGCCAGCCCAGGTTCACAGAAAAGATCAAGATCAACATGATTCCGAGCCAGAAGGGCGGAAGGGCTTGCCCGAAGACGGCGAACGTTCTGCCTATCACGTCCCAAATAGTGCCGCGTTTGACGGCAGACAGCACTCCGAGAGGTATCCCGGTGATCAGAACGAACAGCGTGGCCGACAGTCCCAACTGAAGGCTGGCGGGGACAAAACTCATGACCATGTTCAACACCGGTTTGCCGGTCTTCAGCGATTCTCCGAAGTCCCCCTGAAAGACACCCTTGCCAATCCATATCAAGTATTGAACAACCACGGGCTTGTCCAAGTGGAACGCCTTCCCCCATGCCTCCCATTGTTCAGGCGAAGTATATCCCACGTTCAACATCACGTTGCGAGGGTCGCCCTGAAATCTCGAAAGCGCGAACACGATCAACGTGGCCGCAAGAAGGGAAACGATGAGGAAAAAGAATCGCCTGATTACGAATTTCTTCATGGGGACTAACTCCGGTGGCGCAGATTGCCTCGGGAACATCATACCGGCGCCCCAGCTTTCGTGAGGCTGGGGCGCCGATTACTTCAGTCGGTCAGCCTACGACAGGCTGATTGCTGCCTACTTCGCAGGAATGATTGTCTCGAATGAGTTTGGCAGATCCCACGGAGCGAGGTTCCAGCTCTCAATGGTGTCCGGGTTGAAACCAATGAGCACTGGCACTTCGACCACGCCGCCTGTCAGGGCCATATCGAAGGCCCAGTCCATCATCCTCTCGCGGGAAGCAAGGTTTTCGGGCGAAGCCTTCGGCTGAACCCGCGTCTCTTCTCGCCAATCCCACCACAGGTTGTCTTCGAGGCTGGGGTTCCATGCGCCCGCAGGAAGCGGCCACAGGCCCTCAATCATCGTGCCGCCGCCCTCTCCGAGGCGACCATGCTTGCTGGTAGGACCCCAGCGCGTCATCCATGGCACGTGTAGTTCACGGCCCAACATGGTCGGACGGCGCGAGGAGTACTGCGTGCTGTCGATAAACGGATCAAGACCGAGGTTCTCTTTCCACTGACCAACAGTCGCCTCGCAGACCTCCAGCGAAGTGCCGTTGCCCTGCGAGCAGAAGAACTCGAATCGGAATCCAGGTTCTACGCCTGATTCTGCCAGGAACTGCTGAGCCAGGTCAGGATCGAACGCATAGCTCCAGCGATCCTTGTACTCCGGATGCAGCTGATGCCATACCAGGCCGGGGGTTGATCCGCCGTAAACGGCTCCGCCGTACCCTCCGGTGACGGAGGCGGCTATCAACTCGCGGTCGATCGCGAAGAGCAACGCCTTGCGGAATGCCTTGGCTCTGAGCATGGACGGAGTCTCATGGGAGAACCTGTCCGTGTCGTTAAAGTCGAAGCCTACCGAATCGTCGGTGAAATTGGCGTCGAAGCCATCAAAGGTATAGGAGAAGTTTGCCACTTCGCAGCCTGCGCCGGGGGTATCCTGGATGCCGGCAGCAGATCGGTCGATTCCAACGCACTCGAGCCTGGGGTCCCCAATCCACGGGTGCTTGTCGGTGGGGATAAATCCGGGTCGCATCACCGGCGCGCCCGACAGGTCCTCGTCCCCACGGAAGGAGTTCGGCGGGAACGCGAATGCCCAGAGGTTGCCGGCGAAGTACATGAAGTTACCGTTGATGGTGTCGAGTCCCTCGTGGAACGCGAAACCGTCTTTCTCAAGTTTTCCAACGTCCTGGATCGCGGCCAGGGCGATGTCGGCGGCGCCTGTCTGCAACATAGCGGAGCGCTGCTGCGACTCGTTGGCCTGGACGAACACTAGCCTGTCGAACTGAGCGTTCGCACGCCAGTGGTCAACCCTTGACTCGGCTTCGATGCGCTCAGCGGCCAGCCACTCATGCACTACGAAGGGGCCGGAACCGTGGGACACGCCGAATGTGTCGCCGAGCTCGTCGAACAGGCTCTTGGACTGAATCCAAATCGCGTCCTGGCACATCGAAGAGATGTTCTGGAGACCGTCAGAGATAAACGCCCGCGCGGGGGCTTCTGCTACGTACGTGTCAACAGCCGTCCACTCTTTGTAGAACTCGTACGCTTGCGACGAGTTCGAGTGAGCAGAGTTAAGGTTTGTCGAACCAGCGTCGTTAAACGACCAGGCGACGTCCTCAGCTGTCAATGGGCCGATGTTGACCATCTCTCCATCAATAGAACGGTAGAAGTCGATGTCGTCGCGGAGGAACACCCTGATTTTGCCCTGTTCAGCGATGTCGCTCAAGTCGGCGTCGTCCAACGTTTCAAGCTTTTTGCCGTCCATCGTCACAGTGCCGCCGCCCTTGGCGGGAAGTTCCCATTCCCAGCCAGTGGCAATCATAGGCGCATGGCACGCCAAGTCGGTGTTAACTATTGGGAAACCGTCGTCGTCAAACGTGGGTTCCCAGCCCAACACCGGCTCCTGGAAGCCGAAGAAACCGTGGAACATCACGTCAGGCCACGTTCCCTTCTCGTTTCGGAACTGGGGAGTGCCGACGTTGTCTAGCACTACTGTGATCGTTTGGCTCACTCGCGCAGCCGCCGGGGCTGCTGGAGCCGGGACAGGTGTTGCCTGCGTAGAGGCTGCCGGAGCCGACGGCGCTGGGGCCGCTGGCGCTGGCGCTGCTGGCGCCGAAGGAGCTGGCGCCGCTGGAGCCGGGGCTGCTGGAGCCGGAGCGGGAGCCGGGGCCGCTGGAGCCGGAGCGGGAGCCGCAGGCTCTGGCGAGTCCTCTTCCGAACTCGAACATGCTATAGCGACAAGCGCGATCAGGCTTGCGGCTAGCACAAACCAAATTTTCTTGTTACTTCTAATGCTTAACGAAAGCGTCATACTACTCTCCTAAAGTAGGGCGTCAAATTGAGGTTCCGTTGGCCGAACAAAATCCCGTAAAAACATCCTCCCTTTGTTATCAGACACAGAGCTGAATTCCCCGATTTGGCTCTGAAAACGACCGTGGTGTCTCCGACACGATTTGATGTTAATCGATATGTGAAGTTTGATTCGCAATATATACATCACTCGCCATCCAATGTCAATCCTGGAACACCCTGTCACAGACTATGTTATTTATTTCACTATAGGGTGACCAGAGCCTATATACAGACAATAATATATCAATCCTGTGCTACAGACACGTAAAATATGGCATTGCTGGTTTTATACCCATTTGGCAAAATGATCATTTCAGAGCGTTTTTGAAGGACGTGCTATTATTAGATCGTGTGTTCTGGTAAGGTTGCAATCGCCGAAATGTTAGATTCCCTAATTATTCTAAAGACGGAAACTGGAGAATTAATATGAACATCAAGTTCGTCGCTGGATTTGCCCCAATCGTCACAAACCTTGACGCGAGCAGAGCTTTCTACAAGGAAATGCTGTCAGTGCCCATTGAGTTTGAAGATGGGAGCGACTACACCGCCACCGATGACATGGATGGCTTGAGACATTTCGGACTCTGGACGCTACGCGATGCCGCTCGGAGCGTGTTCGATCAAGACGAATGGCCATCGGATGTCCCGATCCCCCAAGGCACCATTGAGTTCGATGTCGAGGATGTGGCGGAAGCCGTCTCAGAACTGAAAGCGAAAGGAGCGGACATCTTACAGGACACCAGAGTGGAACCCTGGGGGCAGACCACAGCGCGGCTGTTGTCCCCTGAAGGGCTTCTCATCGGAATAACTTACACTCCGTGGATGCGGAGCTAGGCTCTAGGAATCAGCTTGCGCGGTCTGTGAGCGAGCGGTCTGATACTTCCATGATCGTAATCCGGCGATCATCGGTGTTGCGAAACCGTGATGGCCGAGTTGCGTCAGAAATGACATCAATCAGGGCAAATGTTCTTCAGTGGATGTCGAATGTTGTTTGACAGTTGTGATGTTATAATCGCAGGCGCCGGATTTCATGAATCCCAAGAGATACCAAACAAGGAGTTGCTATGCCAGCTATTGATGACCGATTCCATGAACTTCACGCCAAGTCCCTAACGATCTCTCAAGAAGCCGAGACGCTGTTTCCCGATGGCGTGACGCATGACGGGCGAAAGTTCGGTCCTTTCCGAGTTTACATGGATCACGGCCTTGGGCCCCGGAAATGGGACATTGATGGCAACGAGTACATAGACTACCGGACCGGCCACGGTTCGATGATTCTTGGGCAGGCGAATCCCGCTATTGTGAAGGCGGTGCAGGAACAGGTTGCCAAGGGCACTCATCTCAGCGCGTCTTCTGAGCTTGAGGTGAAGTGGGGCAGTCTGGTCAGGGAGTTGGTGCCATCTTCCGAGAAACTTCGTTTCGTGTCGTCGGGCTCTGAAGCCATGATGATGGCCTTTCGCATGGCGCGCACTCACTCGGGCAAAACCAAGATAATCAAGTTCGAGAACGCCTTCCACGGTTGGGCCGACGCGCCCTTCGTTGGAGCGGCCGCTGACAATCACAACAACGGCATCCCGCAGGGGGTGCGGGACACCATGGTCGTTCTGCCCTACGACATCGAAGCGGTAGAGAAGGCCCTGGAGGGAGGCGATATCGCCGCGGTCGTGTTTCAGGGTAACCAGGTGATGCAACCCTCCTTCATCCAGCAGCTTCGTGACGCTACGACCTCGCACGGTGTCATGCTGATCTTTGACGAGGTCGTCAGCGGGTTTCGGTTTTCCAGAGGCGGGTGCCAGGGCCTGTACGGCATCACGCCTGACCTGACCGGCATGGCAAAGATTCTGGCAGGAGGACTGAACGGCGGCTGCGTTACCGGACGGGCAGATATCATCGACACTATAGCTCCGGGCAAGATCGCCCACCCCGGAACTTTTAACGCCAACCCTCTGTCTGCGGCGGCTGGTTCCACTGCTCTTGAGATGGTCAAGAATGAACCCATCGGTGAAATGGCAGATGCCAGGGCCGCGCAACTCAAGGCAGGCATCAACGACATTCTCCAACGCATGGAGATTCCGGGTTGCGCCTATGGCGTGTCCTCCATCGTCCACATGAGGTTGGGCCTGGACCATGAGTGCGATCACGAGTATTGCACCGAAGGCGAGCAGGCCATGATGGTCGGTTCCGGCGCGGGAGATGACACAACGGCGCTGCTTGCCCAGGCGGTTGTAAATGAGGGAGTCTGGGGCGGCCCGACCAGCTTCATACTCTCGTCAACTCACACCGAGGCCGATATCGACCAGACGCTGGAGAGCTATGAACGCGCGCTGAACTCTGTGCGATCAGAGGGCGCAATCTAGTTTTTGCCGAACGCTGAACTGAAGATGTGAGACCTGCCGACGAGCGCATCGCGCTGATCGGCAGGTCTCACAATGTCTATTTGTCAGGCTTTGAATAGATGTGATCGAAGCCTAAAAAACAGCTATGGGATTGACCGGCGATCCTGTGCCGCCAATCACGTTCAGCGGGTTGATTGTCAGCATGAACTCGTATCGGTCCTCTTCGTTGCAGGCGTTCGCAAGAGGTTCCAGCAGGGAGTTGTCCAGCAGGGCTACTCCATAGGCGAAGATGACTCCGTGGACTGTCCAGGGAATGTCATACTCGTTGGGGCCAGCGTCCATCATGTCCCACCCCAGAATGGACATGTCGTTATCCTTCACAAACTTCAGGCAGGAGGCGTGAAGTCCGGGTCTTGTCGGCCTGCCGCCCCATGTGCCGCCGTTGTCCGCGGCGTAGGCTTCACGCCCGCTGTACACCATCACTGCGTCTCCGGGTTCCAGAGTCACGCCTTCGGCTGCGGCGATCTCCTCAAGCTCCCAGCCGTGGACAGGCTCGTCGTCGGTGACGTATGGTTTGCCTCGATGCTTGGGAACGTCCAACATGACGCCACGGGTGAGAATTCCGTCGCTCCATGCGTCAACAGTGCCGTAAGTCGCGCCGTCGAACTTCAGAATCTCCTCGGGAGATTTGCCGTCCCATATCCCGCCATCGTCCCAGACGTGACACAGGGCGTCGATGTGGGTAGTCGCGGTGCCGTGGTAAAACACGCCGTAGAAATCCATTGCCGCTCCGCCTGGTGGGCGATCCATGACGGTCATGTAGTGTTGCGCGGGTCTGGGGTTCTCGGCAGTGGGTGTCACCGGCAAAGGACGACTCAGCGAAACCGTTCGCCCGTTCTTCACCAATGACGCGGCGGCGATTCGTTTCTCGGCGGTAATCAGGTTTATCGCCCCAGCCGAGCCTTTGTCTCCCCAGCGGCCCCAGTTTCGGTCATCTCTAAGATATGACATGACCTGATCTTTGGTCGGAATCTGATGTTCTGCCATCTTGCAAACCTCCTGTGCAGTCTGATGCGGACTCTACACCATGTCGAGATTGCCATCAAGATCGACGCCAAAGACACACTGGCCTTTGGAAATCTCCAGTGGGCCACGCGTTGATTGCAGGTCTTGTCGGGTGGTAGGACGCTCGGAATACGGTGCGGTAACGGCTCGCACTGGCACTGTTATATAATGGGGCCGATTTCATGATCGACTAACAAAGGAGGGACACACATGGGTAAATTGGATGGAAAAGTTTGCGTCATCACTGGCGCCAGCCGAGGAATAGGCGCTGAGATAGCAAGGGTCTTTGCCGCGGAAGGCGGCAAAATCGTTGCGGCAGCCCGGACACTGCGCGAAGGCGATCATCCGCTGGAGGGCTCGCTGGAAGGGACAGTGTCTGACATAAGAGAAGCTGGAGGCGAGGCCACCGCGTCGGCAGTGAATATCTCCCTTCCTGAGGACTGCGAACGCCTCATTGAGGAGGCCCACGCCGCGTATGGGAATATAGATGTCCTGGTCAACAACGCGGCGCTGACCTATTTTATTCCGGTCAAAGACTATCCGCCGCGACGCTGGATGCGGTCATGGGCCGTAAATTTCCACGCTCCGTTCATTCTCAGCCAATTGGTGCTGGGAGAAATGATTGAGGCCAAGAGCGGCAGCATAGTGAATATCTCCTCTGGCGCGGCCATCGGCCCGGGAAGAGGCCCGTACCCTGACGCTCCTGCCGAAGGCGGCGGAACATGCTACGGAGCAGAGAAAGCGGCGTTGGAACGGTTCACCCAGGGCCTAGCTCAGGAAGTCTATCAATTCGGAATCTCTGTAACCTGCGTGTCGCCTTCTCAGGTTGTGCCGACTCCGGGCACCGTGTTCCACAATCTGGTAACTGGCATGGATGATCCGAGAGGAGAGCACCCAGACCTGATGGCGAAGTCGGCCCTGCTGCTGGCCACAGAACCATTGGACATGGTCACCGGCAGAGTCACTTACAGCCAGGAAATCCTGAAGGAGTTCGACTGGATACAGGAAGCCCAGGGCACCGGTGTCGACCGTAAGGGCAGTGGCTACAGCCAGGTATAGGCAAAACTCGTTCCCCTGTGGTCTGCTTTCTGGCGACATCTAGCGGATTGAGCCTGACGAATCCTAAAAAACCGGACGCGACTTTTGCGAGCGTCCGGTTTTTGCGTATTGGCGTTTTTATGGAACGGTTCGGACCGCATAACACCGGATGGTAGAAATCGAAGGAACCTAAAAGACCTTGCGCATTGTTCGAGACGTTAGTTAGCCTTTTACCTAACCTGTTTCTAAGTATCGTGTTGGCGGCAGTGACGGGTGAGACGGCATCAGATACAATTATCGGGTGATGCGTCGATTGCGAGAGAGTGGAGAGATGAGGATGTGGGAGAACTGCACGACGCTGCAATCTGAACAGATCATGTTCGCGATAGTTCAATCGTATCTCTGCCAGGGCCTGGAAACACAAACTGACGCCGACGGAAATCACAGATTCAAATTTTAGTTCCACAATGTCCAGGGAAGAGGATATAACATGAAACTGACTCGCGCGAGGGTAACGAATTACAGGAGCATCGACGACTCCGGCTGGGTCTCGTTGGACAACGTCACCTGCATGGTGGGCAAGAACGAGTCCGGAAAGACGGCGTTCCTTCAGGCGCTCAGGCGTATAAATCCGGTTGGCGGAGCCAACGGCGCCTTCGATCTCCGTGACTACCCGCGCAAGGGGTACGTTCGCTACAAGCGCCGCCATGAAGACGAGCCGGCAACAGTCGTCAGAGCCGAGTTCACCCTGTCCGAAGACGAGATGCTGGACATCGAGTCTGAGTTCGGCAGAGGCGTCTTGCGCTCGAACACAGTCACAGCTTCCAAAAATTACAAGAACCAGCGGGCATGGGACATGGAAATCGACGAGACGGCTGTTGTGCAGCACGTCATCGACTCCGTTGAACTGCCGCTGGAGGTCAAGCAGTACATCGGTCAGGCCGACACATGGGAAGAACTGCAAAGCAGTCTCCAGTCGCTGGAGGTTAAACCTCCTGCAGTGCAGAAGCTGCTTACCGAGCTTCCGGAGCGGTTCCAGACAGATATCAGGCAGCAGATAATTCTCCAGAAATTGGAGCAATTCCTGCCGACGTTCGTCTATTTCGACAACTATAGCGCCATGCACGGTCGAATCTCGATTGAGAACATCAAGGAGCGTGAGTTCGACCAGGACGAGATAGACGACGCGGACCGGACGTTCCTCGCCTTGCTGTCGCTGGTGGGCGCCGACCTGGACGATCTGGAAACGCAGACGAACTACGAATATCTGAAGGCCGAATTGGAATCCGCTTCCATCGGCATTTCAGACGAGATTTTTGAGTTCTGGAAGCAGAACACCCAACTTCGAGTGGAATTCGACCTTTCGCAGGCGAACCCGAACGACCCGGCGCCTCTGAACAAAGGAACGATCCTTCATGTCCGCATCTGGAACGACCGGCATCGCGTCTCTGTGCCCTTTGATGAACGGTCCAAGGGATTCGTCTGGTTCTTCTCCTTCCTGGTGTACTTCTCCCAGTTGGAGGAGGAACAGAAGGGCGACCTGGTGATGCTCCTGGACGAGCCGGGTTTGAACCTGCATGCGTTGGCACAGTACGATTTCTTGCGGTTCATCGACGAGCGCTTGGCCCCCAAACACCAGGTGATCTACACGACTCACTCGCCGTTCATGATAAATCTCGACCACCTGAACAGGGTTCGCACCGTCGAGGACATGGACGATCTTGGCACCGTGGTTGGAGAAAACATTCTCAAGAACAACCGGGAAACCGTGTTCCCGTTGGAGATGGCCCTGGGTTATCAGATGGCCCAAACGCTGTTCCTGGCTCCCCACTGCCTGCTGGTGAACTCGGCTTCGGACCTGATCTATCTCCAGGTGTTTGGAGAGATCTGCGCCAACCAGGGACGGTTCAAGCTCGATCCCCGGTGGGTCGTGATTCCCGTCGGCAACGCAGAGAACCTGCCGTCCTTTGTGTCGCTTTTGGGAGACAGTTATCTGAGTGTCGCGGTGCTGATGGAAGTAACGCCGACCCACAAAGAACACATCGAGAATATCAACGACTCTGCGCCCAGCGGCAGACGGAACCCCATCAAGTGGGTCGAAATCACGAGAGTCCGCGACGCGGACATCGAGGACCTGATGGACCCCGGATTCTACCTGAAACTGGTAAACGAAGCCTATCGCGACGAACTGCGGGCGCCATTGACGTTGAGGACAATAACAGACGCCAACCCTCGCATTGTCTCGCGATTGCAGACTCACTTCGAGGCCGAGGGCATCGCCGGAGGGAAATTTGATCCTTACAGGCCTGCCGCCTACCTCCTGCAGAATCACAACACCCTGATTGGCGAGATCAACGACAACACCATCGACGGTGTCGCCGCCATGTTCGAGCGCATAAACGCACTTCTGCCCACCAATGGGGCAGTCGCCGGCAAGCAGTTGGACGTGGCCCGATCTCGTATGCTTGCGATGGCGCCTCAGAACCAGAACTGACGGGATCGACAATCGAGAAACCAAGCAAGGGGCGAATCTGACGATTCGCCCCTTGTTTTTGTCAGCAGAAGTCCAGCTTACAGCGCCAGTTCCTTCATTCGGTCGGGGTCGATTTCCAAGCCTAATCCTGGGCCGGTTGGCATGGTGATGTGGCCGTCTTTGAACTCCAGAGGTTCTTTGAATATCGTGTTGAGTTCCGGACGGACGCCTGTGAATTCCTGAGGTTTGTTGGCCGTCTGGATCGAAGCTACGACGTGGAGACTCGCCGCCGTGCCAATGGTTGGCTGTGTCTGGTGAGGCACGAAGTCTTTCGAGTAGGTGTCCGACAGCACTGCAATCTTTTTCATCTCAGTTATGCCGCCGCATTTGACGACGTCGGGCTGAAGGATATCCGGGTTGGCCTGGGCGATCAGGTCTCGGAACTGCCAGCGAGTGTACTCATGCTCCCCCGCTGAGACAGGAACGTCAAGAGCGTTGGCCACCTGCTTGATGCCTGCGTAATCGTATTGCGCAACTGGCTCCTCGAAGTGATAGATGTTCATAGCCTCGAACTGGCGGCCCTGCCTGATGGCCGTGGATACCGAATACCCATTGTTGGCGTCGAAACTCAACGGAATGTCGTCGCCGACCAGTTTTCTGACCGCGGTGAACATGGCCATGTCCTTGGCCGGATCGGAGTCTCGACGGTGCGGGCCCCAGTCCATCCGAATCTTGATGGCCCGGAATCCAGCGTTGAGCGCATCGTCCACCTTCTGGACCATCTCGTCAGGGGTGAGGGGCGCGCCGCCTCCGATGGAGCAGTACATCATGATTCTGTCTCGGTAAGAGCCGCCCAGCAGAGTGTATATCGGCAGACCAGTGACTTTGCCCAGAATGTCCCACAGAGCGATGTCAACCCCTGCCATCGCGCCGGGCTGGACTCCGTGCGGCCCTAACTTGTATGTGCGGAAGAGCATGGCGTTCCAGAGCTTGTCGATCTCCAGGGGGTCCTCGCCCACCAGGAGGGGACGGAGGGCAGTGTTCACGAAGTGAGCAAGCACCTCTAAGTTCATGGGAGTGCATTCGCCAATGCCGGTGATGCCTTCGTCTGTTGAAATCTGCACAATTACAGAACGGGTCTTTAGCGCTGTGGCCTCGACATGGGTTATCTTCATGGCGCTCCATCGATCTCGGATACGATATCTGGTTTGTTTCTGCTCAGAGATTCTCTGAACGCTAGCGTTTGCTCAGCGCAGTCAGTTGCGCGTTCAGCACTGACAGCCTTCGTCGGTAATCATCTTCTTCCAGCTTCCCTGTTTCGAACGAGTCCTGAAGTTCAGCGATCATCTGATGGATGGTCTCGCGCTCGACGTTGTCATTGACTGGCCCAGCCAACACTTCGGCGCTCGACCTGCGAGTCTTCACGAAACCGCCGTATACCAGCAGGCCAATCATCAGCATCACCAGCGCCACGGGAGCGGCGTACTCGAACCGAATCCCGTCCAGATTCTGTGAGACACGCTCGACTGCGTTGGCTGAGGGCAATCCGCCGAGTTGAACAGTTATACCCTCTCCTCGTCCGATGCCGCCGGACTCGATGATCTGGTAGGATCGTTCTCCGATGGTCACCGCCTCCACTGGTCCTAGCTGGTCGCTCCTGATCGCCAGAGTCTCCACGGGGGCCAACACTCTTACGGTGTCTGCTCCGTAGCGATACGACTTCTCCAGCGTGAACTCGTCGCCCGGATATGGAAACTCGTAGGAGATCATGAGCTCATGCTCGCCCGGCGGAACGCTGGCGAAAAGGGCAAAACCCAGGTCGATCTGCGCGAAATCAGCCCCTATGAGCAGCGTGTCCACCTGAAGATTCGTGGCTCCGGAAGGCAAGCCGAACCTGAGCAACCTGGCAGGTTCGTCGCCTGGAACATACGCGTGGTCTGAGCTATTGTTGAGTCTGAGAATCTCCAGCGTCGCAACGGTCTGGGTCGCTCGATCAACCGATGCGAACAACAGAGACGCCGATGACGCCGAGATTACGCTGTCGTCGGTTGTGGCGTCGAACACCACTATGTTCACAGGACTGACAGACCCCGCTGAAAGGTCGATATCTGTGCCGTAGATGGCGTCTTGAAAGCGCACCGAGACACCGTAGCTCAATTCAGAGTCGTAAACCACATCATCGAATCGGAATTCCCCGTCGTCGCCAGTTGTGGTCCCGAGGTCGTCACGTCCGATGGCGCTCATCCGGTGGAGCGTGACAGTCAACGCGGCGACGCTGGCGCCTCCGACGGTGCCGTTGGATATTGTGCCCTCGACGACGATGCCCAGATTCTGCGCCGCAACGCCGTCGGTTTTGTGCAGGACAACGCTCGTTGAAGCCAGTGCGACAAGGAATATCGCAAGTCCCAATCGGGCAACCGCCACTCTTGCCACCGCTACGCTCTCATGCTCGTCAATGGGCTACTGAAAGTCCTTCTCAAAATGCTCAACCACTGGATTGATTATCTGACGCCTCAGAGACCGATGGGTTCCGAGTTTGTATGCGAGATATTTGATAACGCTGCGTAGCAGATTGTCTTGGATATCCCACCGAACAGTCCAGTAAGTGAATCCTCGGTCTGGCTGAAAGGTGTCGGTCCGGTGCGACCAATTAGAGTCCACCGCCCTCATGACTCGTTGGTTCGGATAGTCGAAGCTGCATCTCCACGTGATGATCTCCGCTGGATCGTCTTCATGCCGACGAGTGTCCTCGGTATAGACGAAGTCTGCGCCATCAGCATGTATGTCTTCGGAGTACTTTTCGTGGACGAGTTCGTCGTCCATAAGGCCGTCCTCGGCGTGGGCCGTGACGTGTTGGTACACATCCTCGACCGAAGCTTGGACTCGGGCTGATAGTCGGATTTTGACCATCGAAATTCCTGTCGAGTAAAGTCTGTAGTTCAGTGGCCGAGTTTAGCAACCGTGTTCAGCAGAGTCAAACTTGCCCTCGTCCGGACGCGGTTGTACGATTCAAGCCAGAATACGTATGGAGGCGCGAACATGGATTATCTTGATAAATTGAGCCAATTTGTCGCTGAAACGAGTTTCAACGATCTGAGCGACGAAGCCGTAAGCGCTGTCCGAGATGTGACCCTCGACACCGTGGGAGCAATCGTCGCTGGCAGTCAGGAAACTGAGAACGCGGCGTTTGCCGAGCTTGCGATTCAACGGTCCGGACCCGGCACAGCCACCATTCTGGGACACGGTGTCAAAGCCGAGCCGATGCTGGCAACTCTTGTTAACTCAACAGCCGGCGTTGCCCTGGAGATGGATGAAGGGAACAGGTTCGGAGGAGGCCATCCCGCCATTCACATCCTCCCTGGCGCGTTGGCCGTGGCTGAGGAGATGGGAGCCAGCGGCAGGAGTTTCATCGAGGCGGTCCTGGTCGGATACGAAGTTGAGTCGCGCATCGGCGGGGCCACGAAAGCCAGAGACAATGTTCACTCTCACGGACACTGGGGCGCGGTTGGAACGGCCGCATCGGTGGCGAAACTCCGAGGATATGCTGCTCAAGACGTTCGGTCGATGATCAATCTGGCGGCGTCCATGAGTCCGGCCAACACATGGACCACGGCCTTCCAGGGGGCAACGATCCGAAATCTCTACCCAGGGCGGTCTGGCCTTCACGGAATTCTCGCAGACCATCTTTTCGCCTGCGGATTCACTGGCCTCGACGACGCGCCGTCAGATGTGTACGGGACCATAATAGGCGAGTCCTTTGATGCTGAGGCGGTTGCCGACGGTCTCGGCAGCGAATACCGGATTCAACAGAACTATTTCAAGCTCCACGCTTGCTGCCGATACAACCATCCGGCGTTGGATGCCGTAATGCAGGCGACAGCAACGAACAGCTTCGCGCTTGAGGATGTGGAAACCGTGGAGGTGTCCGTGCCGTCGATGCTTCAAGGGATGTTCGGCGGATACCCCGAGAATATGTTGGCCGCCAAGTTTAACGTGCCATACGCTGTGGCCGCAGCCGTGGTACACCGCAAGACTGATATTTCCGTATTCAGGCCTCAAATCATAGCTGAAAAGGACATCAGGAGTGTTGCGGAAAGGGTTAACGTCCAGATCGATCCGACGCTCGCCACTTCTGGTGAAATTCCCCGGACAACCGCATCAATAAAACTGAAGGACGGGCAGGTGATGTCCGCAGAAACCACGCTTGTTCGTGGAGACTATGGCAACCGGATTCCTCAAGAAGAACTCGTGGGAAAATTCAGTTTCTTGACGGGAGATATTCTGGGCCATGAGCGAGCCGAGGACGTGATCTCCACAGTGTCGAATCTGGAGAATCTGGACGACGTTCGTGCCTTGACCGAAATACTGGGCTGAAACATCAACTCGAACCCGGAGTAAACACATGGAACTTTCAGAAGCCATAAGGACTCAGAGGGCGATACGCCATTTCAGCGATAGGCCGGTTTCCGATGAGACGGTGCGGACCCTCATGGAGGCGGCGACCTCAGCGCCCAATGCCGGCAATCGCCAGCAGTGGAGGTTTCTGGTCGTCAGGGATCGAGAGGCCAAGCGTCGTTTTGGAGATTGGTACCTCCGAGCATGGACTGATACCGTGAGTCGCATTGGCGATGAGGCCAACGCTCAACCGTATCGGTCCGGGGGCGTTCTGGGCGAGCAGATGGAGAACATCCCTGTGCTGGTTCTCGCATGCATCGCCGCTGGCAGCGCCTATGGCACGGGGAATCTGGACCTGCGTGGCGCGTCCATCTATCCCGCCGTTCAGAATCTGATGCTGACCGCCCGTTCGTTGGGCCTCGGCACAGTCATTACCACGATGCACACACAGTTTGAATCCGAAGTGAAGCAACTCCTCGGCATACCGGACGAGTTCGATACCGCCGCCCTTATTCCGGTGGGATACCCGGCCCGTGGCGTCGAATTTGGAGATGTGTCGAGGGGGCCGCTGGATGATGTGGTGTTCCAGGACCGCTGGGCGAATCCGCTGGACTGAGCATTCTACCCTGCCTATGATATAGAAGAGTAGGGATATCGCTACTGCTTCAGGTGTGTTAGCTTCGAGAATGAAGGTCGCTGGTCCTGGTCAATATGTGGATCAGGTCAGACGGGCCGAATTTTGAATCTGTCGCACATTTGCGGAGGGACAGCGTTGAGCATGGACAGGCGTGACGATGGGATGAGCGACCAACGCGGCATCGTGGTCAAGCGCGATCTGGACGCGGAACGACAGGGCCGTTCGTCAGACAACTCCCAGGAATCTGGCGAGAGGAAAGGACGGCTGATCCGCCGCCTGCGTGAGAACCCGTCATCAAACGACTCAATCACAGTGGATGCGTCCAGCCAGGCGCCCGTGGCGGACGCTGTCGGTCCGCTGGTCGATTCTCCGAGAATGTCTGCCAGATTGCCTTCTCTGGGAGGCGCCGCGGTTGCATCGCGACCTCTGACCCGGCCTCAAGGCCACGGACCGGCCTGCACGTGCGTGTCCTGCGCCAACCAACGCATGGAGAAGCTCACAGGGATACTTGAGGACGATAGTCCCCCAGCCTGGCACAGGAAAGTGCGGCTGGATGACGCTGCTTATCAGGCGGTATGGCCGGTCATGTGGACAATTCTGGGCATCGCAATCGCACTGTTCATCTTGCCACTGATCCCCGGCCCCGTGCCCGGTTGGATCGACTCCGTGCATCACACCCTGGCGCGAACGTCGGGTGAATCTGTGACGTTACCGCAGAACCCTGGAGCGCAACCTTCCCCGGTGTCATCGCCTCTGTCCCACGACGCCGAGAACGTGGCCCGCGCCTATATCGGGAGTCTTAACGCCTACGACGGAAATGGTATCGCCGCTCACGTGACTGAAAGATTCCGCCAGAGCGCAGAAGACCAGGTCTTTATTGCCAACGGCCTTGGCTCTCAGGTGGATATTGAGAAGATATCAGCCGTTGATCCGTGCGGCATAGAAATTTGCCATGTGAACATAACCGCCAGAATCAGCGGAAGCCAACTGGCCGGCGCCGACGATCTTGAGATCAAGTTGACGTACGTGGTGAAAAAAGTCAACGGCGCTGCGCTCGTTGACGATGTTCTGAACTAGTCTGTCGACTCAACGCCTCATTACTGCCACCCAACCGAGATCGCTTCCAGTCATTCTGAGACCAACATTGTTGATTGTGGTCTTGCTTGCATCTGATACGGTTTGACGCCGAAGCTCCCACGAGATAACATCGCACCGATTTTTGCGCGTCAGCGCGACGCTGGGACCCTGCGCTGATCTGCATCAATCATCCAGGCAGCCAACCTGCTTGGAGCAAACTCATCCCATGCTCTGAAAGGACTATTTGTTATGTCGTTTTTCCCTCTTTCTGATCACCAGCAAGCCTGGAAGGAACGCGCGGTTGACCTGGCCGAGCGAGCGTTGGCTCCCAACGCCGAGCGTGTTGACCGCGACCGCAGTTACCCACAGGAGTCTCTCGACGCGTTGAAAGCGGAAGGGCTGTTCGGGCTTCGAGTGTCGAAAGAGCACGGCGGGCTTGGAGAAGATCTGCTCACATCGTGCCTGATCATTGAGGAACTGGCGAAGAAATGCGCATCCACCGCCATGTGCTACAAGATGCACATTGAAGCCTCGGAAGTTATCTCTCGGATAGCCACAGACGATCAGGTCGAACGGTTCATCAAGCCAATGGCCAACGGAGAGGTGTTCACGACGGTGGCCGGTTCCGAGACCTGGACTGCCGACGATAACTGGACCTCCAGCAGGGCGTTTTCACCGGTCCAAAAGGTTGATGGCGGCTACCAGATAAACGGGTCTCGCAAGTCCTACGTTACCTCTGCGGGAAAGGCGAGTCACTACTTTTTCCTGTGCCGAATCGGAGATCAGGACACGCCGCTGAGCAATGTCAGCGTGCTGTTTGTTGAACGAGACAACATCGAGTGGGAGATTCTCGAACCCTGGGAGGGTCTGGGCCTTCGGGGCAATTCCAGTTCTCCCATGCGATTCAATGGCTTCGTGCCTGAAGGCAACCGCATCGGCGCCGAGCATACGGTAATGGGGGACGCCGGAGGCCTGTTCACGCCGGTGTTGGGCCTCACCTACGCCGCGGCATACCTGGGAGTGGGGTCTGGCGCGTTCGAGATAGCCGCCGACGTCGGCAATCAGCGATACGCAAGCGGCTCTCGACGTCTGGACGCTCCGGTAAATCAGCGCAGGATGGCCGAACTTGCCACCAAGATCGAAGCGGCTCAAACGATGCTCCACGCAGCCGCTGCCACGTTCGATCAAGGGAAGCTGACCTCGATGCTCCCCATCCTTCAGGCGAAAGTGACCTGCTCCGAAACTGCCATCGAAGTCACTCAGGAACTGATGACCATGTTTGGCGGCACTGCCTTCGCGGCGCGCCTGCCATTCGAGCGGTACTTTCGCGATGCGAGAGCAGGGCTTATCATGGCTCTGGCAAATGACCAGGCGTACGATGGAATCGCGGCGGCCCTGTTCCCCAAAAAGGATTAGCCTCGGCGCTCCATCGTTGCTACACTAAGCAAAATTAAGCGCGGCGCGCGAAATACCAGTGCGCTCGATGGAGATGAGATGCTAGATTACGGCCAGGTCCTGGAGTTGTTGTCGGACGATGAAAGACAGGTGCAGACTACAGCGCGAGATTTTCTCGACGCCGAGGCCATGCCCGGAATTACCGAGGCATGGGAGAATGCAGAATTTCCCCGAACTCTGATTCCGAAGCTGGGCGAGATGGGCTACTTGGGCGCCAACCTGCCCAGCGAGTACGGCACTGCCGGCGTCAACAACATGTCTTACGGACTGCTAATGTATGAATTGGAGCGTGTCGACTCTGGACTGCGAAGTTTCGCCAGCGTTCAGGGCGCTCTGGTAATGTACCCCATCTTCAGCTACGGCTCCGAGGAACACAAGCAGAACTACCTGCCCAAAATGGCCGCAGGAGAGATCGTCGGATGCTTTGGCCTGACCGAGCATGAGGGCGGCTCTGACCCCGGCGCGATGAGGACCACCGCTCGCAAAGACGGCGAGTCCTACGTCCTGAATGGCTCCAAGATGTGGATCACGAATGGCAACATCGCTGACGTGGCTCTGGTGTGGGCCAAAGACGACGAAGGCGACGTTCGGGGATTCCTGGTCCCCACGGACACTCCCGGATTCGTTGCAAACGAGATCAAACACAAACTGAGCATGCGGGCGTCAGTGACCAGCGAGTTGGTGATGGACGAGTGCCGGATTGCAGCCTCGCAGATGCTTCCCAACGTCAGGGGCCTGCGTGGGCCGTTGTCCTGCCTGACTCAAGCCCGTTACGGGATTGCCTGGGGCGCTCTGGGCGCGTTGGAAGCCGTCTATGAAGACGCGCTGGCGTTCTCAAAGACACGGTCCACCTTCGGCAAACCCATCGCGAGCCGCCAGTTGGTCCAGAACAAGTTTGTGGACATGGTTTCAGACCACACTCGCGGAATGTTGCTGGCGTGGCGTCTGGCCATGCTCAAAGACCAGGGAAAGCTAAACTACTCTCTCGTGTCGCTGGCCAAGCGAGATAACGTTCGCGCTGCTCTGCTTGCGGCTCGTAACGCCAGAGAGATTCTGGGAGGAAGCGGTATCGTGCTGGAGCATGCTGCGATCAGGCATATGCTAAATCTGGAGACAGTGGACACTTACGAGGGAACACACGACATCCACACGCTGATACTGGGCAGGGATATCACAGGCGAGAACGCTCTGGAGTAGAGCGCGGACCTATATCCGGGCGTTGAGGCGCTGATGGACGGCGTCCCACCGATCTGGCATGTCCTCATCGCTCATCTGAGGTTCAAAACCCATTGATAAATAGAGGCCAATGGCAGGAAGTCGCCAGTCGTCGGTGAACAAAATGATCCTGGTGTAACCGCGATCGACGAGGTATCGTGAGACTTCGGTGCAAACAATGCGTCCAAACCCGTGCCCGCGTTGGTCGGGATGACTTACCACGAAGTCCAGGCGGCCCATGTTGCGCTCACCCTCCTGCACTGAGGCGAAAGTAGCGGCGACGACGCCCTGGTCATTCACTACGACCCTGGAACCTTCCCTGCGTTCCTGCTGGGACATGTAATCCCCAAACTTGGCGACATCCCAGACTGAGGAGAACTGGCCCATATTGACCAGCGGTATCCAGGTGTCCTCGTCACCGGGGCGGTACGCCCTCAACGTGAATCCGTCCGAAACTTGGACCGAATCCAGGCCGCGCACGGTGTCCGCGTCGATGATCATACTTAGTTGTTTGGAATGAGTTTGCACTTTCGCCATTGCTTGCGCCTCAGAATATGCTGGTGAAGTCTATTGCCGCAGGAGCTGCATGTCAATAACCATCGACGTGAATCTGACGGCATGTTACATGTTAACGGAGGCTCTAACGCCGAATAGACTTTGCGTTGGCGAATAATCATTGTCTTAAATTTATCACATAATTGAGCCAATATGTGTCCAAGAGAGCATCCAATTGATTGCACAAGAAACTGTGGTTGCCATCCATTGAAATTAGCCAACCGAGGGTTATAGGGAATGGTGAAATCCGGAGTCAGGCGGTTTCGGAATTTGATCCAATCGCTTCGCTGTCGCCAGATCAATGGGCGAACTGGCTAAGGACTCAGAGTCAACTCAGGCACATTCAGCGAGAGTTCAACGTACTGAACAAAGTGACCAATTCGCTTGTCAATCGTGCCGAGAATGAAGTTCAGGTCATCCGAAACCGATCCTGTGATCGACTCGACATACGGGTCAACCTCAGATGGGGCAAGTTGGGTCAACCTATTATGCAGTTTCAGCATCGAGTCCGCTGACAGCGTACTATTGTCGATCAACTCTGTCTTGAGGTCTGTCAGCGCCGGATCGTGCAAGACCGCCAGCCACATGAAGAGCCTGCCCCTGTTGTGGATTTCAGATGGATCGTCCAGACTCTCGCGAACGAATTCTCGCCAGCCGTCTACGTACGCCCTGATGCCAGGAAAATCAGGAAAAACGCTGGTTGCCACCCCTGTGTACTCTCCGATCTTGCGGGCCACAGCGACTTCGAAGGCAAAGGCTTCGGCCTCCTGGAGAGCGTCGAGATTCGCTCCTGGAATCGCTTTGCTCTGGACTGGATTGGCGATTCGCTGTCGGGCATGCCCGGCCTCGTGGGACACAGTCGCAACCGTGCTGGACACAAGCTGGTCGCCGCGAATGATCAGTTCGAGGCCCCCCTGGGCGCGTTCACAACAGAATCCGAGGGCTGATTTCAGGAACGAGCTTCCGCCTTTGAAATCGTCGATAAACGCGATGTAGTCTTCTCCTGGGAAAATCCGGGGAATCCAACCCTCAGCCTTCGGAGATGCGCCGGTTAGCAGGAAGTATCCATTCTCGAATATCTCGATGACTTCGTCGCTGTAAGACTGCCTGACCTCGGTGGAACCGTCCGAATCGTGGACCGTCGCGACGCTCTCGACATTCAATGAGGTGGCGAAGGCGAAATCCAGTCTTTCGATCAGCTCCTGCGGAGAGAGAAGCGCGAAAGTTGGAGTTGTGGTCGATGGGTCCGGTAAGTCTTGAACGACGGCGCCGATGGTTGCTGTCGCCAGCGCGTAGAGTTGGTTGTCATGGGAGCCTATGTACACAGTATCCTTGTGCACAGTGGGAGAGGCCATAACGTCGTCTCCGGTCTCGAACCTCCAGATTTCAATACCCGTCCTGGAGTCGAGGGCGTACAGCTGATCGTCGTCGGAGCCAAAGTATAGAACGTCATTATTGACCACAGGCGTAGATCGAGCCTTGCCTCCTGTCTGGAACCTCC
>JASLRP010000196.1 GCA_030743915.1 SAR202 cluster bacterium
AACACCGCCAGGATTCCGAATGCCATCGTGTAGTTGCCCTGCACGTCTCGCATGATTCCTGCCATCGTCGGAGCAAGGAACAGCAGGACGTTCATCGGCACCTGGGAAACGCCCATGATCTTCCCGAAGGAGCGGCGCCCAAAGTACTCGCCCCGGATGGACACTGTGAGCGGGTTTCGGCCCCCGAATCCGATGCCGAACAGGACCGCGAACGCATATGATATGAACAATGTTTCGGGTCCGAAAGTCAGAATGAACACCGCAATCGCTTGGATAGATGTGAACACGAAGAGCGCGAATCTCTTGGGAACTCTGTCCCCAGCGTAACCGCCAACAAGCTGAAAAAACATCGACGTGGCAGTGTACACAGTAACGACGAACGCGGCGGTCTGGATGGAATGCCCCCGGTCTGTGAGCATTGGGGCCAGGTGAGCCATCATGGCTATCAGCACCATCGACGTGAACCCGTGACCGATGGATATGAACCAGAATGCTCGCGTTCGCAGGGCTTGCTTGACCGTGAACCCAATCTCCGAGGCGTCTTTTGTCTGCGAATTCTCGGCGTCCCTTTTGGCTCCGTTGGCGCCCTGTGTTTGAGTAGGCGTTGCGCCGTCCGGCAGCAGTCCGTATTCCTCTGGGCGGTTGCGGATGAGGCGCGATAGAGGGAACGCGAGGACGATCAGAGTAAGGCCGATGATCGTTGCGGTTAGCCTGAATCCCAGACGGTCTGCTTCGGGGTCGATGGACCACGCGATGGCCGGAATCAACAGGAGGCTGCCAGCACGGCTGATTGAGTTGGACCAACCCATCGCCATAGCTCGATTCTTGTCGAACCAGTTGTTGAGCAGCGTCATCAGCGGCAGCCAACTGCCCAGACCCTGTCCCAGAGCCATGACCAGATACGCAATATAGAACATCCACAATGCGCGAGTCTGGCCCAGCATCAACATGCCGATGCCCATTATGGTCAGTCCGATGAACACGAGGCGACGTGTGCCCAGCCTGTCAACCAGGTACCCTTCGATTGGCCCGAGGATGCCACCCTCGACCCTGGTCAGAGCGAAAGCCACCGATAGCTGGGTGCGGTTCCATCCGAACGCGCTCTCCAGGGCCACAAACCACAGTCCCATCGCGTGGAACATGGGAGTGGTCGAGATGACCATAACGAACCCGCTGACTCCAACCAGCCACCAGCCGTAAAACACGCCTCTGGCCCTGTTTGGGAGTCCGGTCACCTGGTCGATGACGTTCAATACGTGTATCCTCTTGTCAATTTCCCTCCCAAAATCGGTAGGTAACGTCTGAAACGATGTCCGGCGCCTGCTCAGCATCGAATCATTCGACACAAAAGATTCAGGAATTTTCGGCCCCATGATCTTATCTGGAACCGTTCGAAGCGGCAAGGGTGATTTCTCCTACTGGATGGGGAAACTTCACGCGCTGTACACGGAAAAGACAGGCGTGACCCTGTATCCCGGCAGTCTGAACATCGAACTCGCTGCGCCCTATGACCTGCCTCTCGAAGGCGTGACTCGGGTGGAGAAAGAGGAGTACGGCGGGCGCGTGTCTGTCAGCATACTGCCGTGCATGGTGTCAGGGATTCACGCGTTCATAATGCGCACTGACCAGAACGCAGATGGGTCTGGAGACCACCCCAGGACAATCATCGAGGTTGCCGCTCAGGTCAGGTTGAGGGAGGCGCTGGGCCTGTCAGACGGTGATATTGTGACGGTCGAAGTTCCGGACTGACCCGGGCGTCAGCCTCCCAGATCCATCCCCATATCCACCGGCAGGGCCTTCAGCTCCAGCGAATGCTCCAGATCGTGGCGGTACTCCTCCCACAACCTGTCTTTGTTGCTGTTGCCGTTG
>JASLRP010000197.1 GCA_030743915.1 SAR202 cluster bacterium
TCGGCGCCTTTGACGGCCTCCATTGCCTCGCCTTCGCTCTCGATACTGTGGACTTCGAGTTCATACTCGATGCCCTGCCACTGGTTCTCGATAAGCTCGGTGTCGGGTTCTCCTCTGGATAGCATTACTACTTTTTGCGTCACTTGCGTCCCTCCCTATTTTTATTGCTCAATGTTTTTGACGTGAGGATGTTAACGGTTCTCGTTAGCCAGGGCGCTGATGGCGTCGATGACGGTGTCGATTTCCTGGCCGCTGTTGAAGAATGCGCAGGACAATCTCATGGCGGTCTGGTCCAGAGCGGGCCTGCCCAGGATGCGCCATCGCTCGAACATCTGGGCGTTGAGGTCGGTCCCTGAAAGTCCCGCCACCGAGAAGGTAATGATGCCTGTGGAGAACTCGTTGGACTCAGGACTCCGCAGGGTCGCGCCGTCGATCTCAGATATTGCGGCCTTGAGTCGGTCAGTCAGCGCGCGGGACTGGACCTCAATGTTCCCCAGGCCGACGCCCTGCACGAACTCGATGCCCTTGCTCATGCCGCTGTACAGGGTATCATGCCGACCACCGAACTCGAACTTGTGAGCGCTGTCCTCGAACACCAGATCGTCTGTGTGACGATCCCAGGCTCCGGCGCCAGAGCCTGACCACGAAACCTCCAGCTTGGGAATCCACTCCTTCTTGACGTAGAAGATGCCGGTCCCCCAGCCTCCCAGCAGCCACTTGTGTCCGGTGCAGGCGTAGAAGTCAGCGTCGATGTCACGCAGGTCGATGGGGAACTGACCTGCCGATTGCGCGGCGTCCAGAATCACGGGGATGCCGCGAGCGTGGGCCAGATCGCACATCTCCTTGGCAGGCAGGCGCGTGCCGGTGTCGGTGGTGACGTGGCTCATGGCGACCAGTCTGGTGCGGTCGGTGAGCAGGTCGGAGAATCGAGATAGCAATTCTTCTTTGTCCAGCGAAATTTGAAGCTTTTTGATCTTGATGCCTCGTCGCTCGGCCAGATTGAGCCACACGATGATGCCCGTGGGATGCTCCTCGCTGGAGATTATCACCTCGTCTCCTGGGTTCCAGTCCATGCCATATGCCACGGTGCTGATGCCCTCGGAAATGGCTCGGAACAGGGCGATCTCGCTGGAGTCCACACCAAACAGGTCTGCGGAGACCTGCCGCGCTCCCTCGAATCGGTCACGCACCGGCCCTCTGACCGTCGGGATGTCGGCCCCGTTATCGGCCACGTCCTGGTATGCGCTGATGATGTCCTGAGCCACCGTGTTGGGCAGAGGCCCTGTGCCTCCGGTGTTCATGTAGATGGACTTGTCC
>JASLRP010000198.1 GCA_030743915.1 SAR202 cluster bacterium
CACAATTACGAATGAGCGCTGCTCGGCCACGATGGACCACATGGTGGCCGCTATCTCGGCGTTGATCGTTCCGTTGCGAATCAGGTCGATGAGGGTGATTTCAGACATTTCGTTCCTTTGAAATTAGGGTTACAGGTGTCGGGATTTAAGGCGCCAGGGAGCACCATTCTGAACGGATGTGAAGAATCTGGTCGAGAATAGATCAAGGTTGGACAAGCGACCAGATGCTTCGACTCGGCTCAGTATGGCGGTGCGCGCCGTTGATCGTCGGCGCAACCGCGTCCAGCCCATTACGAAGATTCTTAGGTGATCTCCCAGACGCTTCCGGTCTTGGCCACGTGTTTGATGGGCGTGATGGACTCGGTCTGCCAGCCCTTTTCCTGGAGCCAATCCTCGAAGTCTTTTTGCTCGACGGCGTGGCACTCGGCCAGCAACCGTCCGTCGTCTAGGGCATAGACCGTGGTTATGGTGGTTCTGGGACCCGGGCGCCACTGGGCCGTGTCGTTCATCTCCTGGTTGAAGGTTTCGATGTCATCCCATCCGGGGGCTGTCCCGATGGCTATCCAGCGTGGCATGTCGTCTCCTTGGGGCTGAGTTTGTGCCTGTGCGTCCCAACAGCGAGGTCGCTAGTCATCCTTTGGGGGCACGAAGGGATATGGGACTTCCCTGCCGCCGCGAATGGGAAGCACGATTGTGGCAACGCCGGGACAGGTCTCGATGCCGGTCTGGACTCTCATGCCAGTCTGCAACTCCAGGAAGCCAAGCCCGTCCTTCTCAAACTTCTTGGTCACCACTCCCCAGCAGGTTATGGTGTCTCCGGGCACGATCATGGCGCGGTGCTGGAAGGAGACCTTCCACATCCAGCCGTTGGGAAGGCAGAAGTCCTTCAGATACTTGGGCATGATGCTCTGCTTCCACGAGCCGTGGATCAGCACGTTAGGCAGGCCCTCGTGATAGAGGGCGAAGTCCTGATCGTAGTGGATGCGGTGCCAGTTCTCGATGGCCGCGCTCCACCGAAAGGCGTGGACGGTGGTCATGGGGCCTATATCTTCGGTGGGCAGTTCCTGCCCAACCTCCATGTCGTCAAAGTAAGTCTGCTGTTTGTTCCGTAGCTGTTCAGCGGTAGGCACTTGGATTCCTCCTGTGGGGACGCGGCCTTAACGGCGAAGGGTGACGCTCCTGAGAATGCAGAGCAGTTCGTTGTCCTGGTTGGTGTAGGTGTTCTCGGTGATGATGATGAGCATGTGGCTGCCATCTCTCGTGGTGCGCTCTCGGATGTCGGATATCTTGGCCTGCGAGAATATCCGGTCCCCCTGGGTCGGGTACTGGTACACCTCGATCTCGTTCCCGCCGTTCAGCACCCGTCGCAGTTCGGAGTTGATACGGGGCAGAGCGCCCTCTCGGTCGCTCTCGTCCATGCCGCTGATTCCATCGGATTCGGGATCAAGTTCGAAAGCCCGCGTGATGGGGTCGTCGGCCATCGGTTCCGTTTTCCTGTTGAGATATGAAACGTAGATGGCGGGTGTCGTCACCTTGCCGAACCGGGTGGTCTTGGCGAACTCCTCATCCCAGTAGCGGGGATCAGGGTCCATGATCGCCTGAGTGAAACGACGCAGTCCTTCTTTCTCAATACCCCACAGACTGGCCTCCATCCTCTCTCCGGTCGCGCCGATAAGCGACTTGATCTCGTCTGTGAGATATGTCTTTCCGCAAGACATGAATATGCCCCCTTTCAGGCGCTTGACCGCAGCGGCATAAATCCAGGCCACGGGCAGGTCATCGTTGTTCGGTTTGGGCACACTGAATCCCTCTTGTGGGAGGGATTCAGTTCTTTGGGTCGAAACACACTTGGCCGGATTCGACGGCAGTATTTATCCGGACGGCTTGGGGAAGAAATCCTCCGACCAGGGCCAGTCGCCATCGACATCGTAGGGAGGAAGACCCTGCTCAACTCGTTCGCGGTAGGGGCTTTCAATGGGCGCTCGCCAGGGGTAGATGCCGCCTTCGTACGCCGAAGGGCCAAGCTTGAAGTGTTTGACCTGCTCCAACGTCTCGACGAACGGGGCGTTCATGTCGTACATCCGGTCCACCGTCATGGGTCGCGTGCCCGTCCGGGAGACGTGTCCCCACAACTGCCGCCCAAGCATCTCCTCAACCATCCAGACGCAGTCGATGAGCCGGTCCATGTCGATGCCCATGTCGATGCCCATGCCGTCCATCATGTGCATGGCGTCCTCGGTGGCGACCATGCCGGTGGCTCGGCCATTGCCGCAGTAAGGGCAGCCTCCGAATCCGCCGATGGTGCCGTCCACGTTCAGCGTGTCCTCTGGGCCGAGGGTGTCTATGGCGGCGTACATGGAAGCGGTGGCCATGCCCCGGCTGTTGTGCAGGTGCGCCCTGAAGTTCACGACCTCGGGCCACTGCTCTTTAACTCGTTGGAATATCTCCGTGACCTTGGTGGGATGGCACCAACCCATCGGGTCGCCGACGCTGACGGATGTGACAGGAATGCCGACCTCGTCCCAAAGCAGGTGCTGCTTCTCCATGAAACGCATCACCATGTCCACCGTGAAATCGCCCAGGAAGTTGGAGCCGAAGGTGGCATTGGTCCCGATTCCAGCCTCAGTCGCTCCCTGCTCCTGCGCCTGAGCGATCACCCTGGGCCAGTTCTCCATCTCCTGCATCTGGGTCCGGTTGGTGTTGCGTCGGGCAAAGACGTCGCACATGTGACAACTGAGCGATGGTATCCCGCTTCCCCTCTCGATGGTCAGGGGCGGCGAGTACTCGCGAGCACGCTCGATGCCTCGCTGGTTCAGGGCAAGAGCCGTGTAGGTGACGCCTTCTTTGGGAGTGAATTTCTCCACGATCTCATCGATGCGTTCCATCTGAGGCGTGTAGCGAGGACTCACGAAAGAGCCGACTACGATGCGTTTCAGACCCGTCTCCGACAGAGCATCCAGCAGGGCCACCTTTTCGCTTACCGGGATGTTTGCGTCCTCAATCTGCATGCCCTCGCGCATACCCTCTTCCGTGTATATTACCTTGGGATGTTGTCCGGGCATATGTCCTCCTTAATTCCCGATTCCCGCCAAATACGTGTGTGAATGCTAACTTCCGATGGTCACAGCGTCCATGAGTCTGCTTACGTCATCGAGCTCCTCAAGGTTCTGAACCAGTCGGACTGGTTCGGCCAGCCTGTCCTCTCCGAAGACGAAGCTGGCGTTGGCCTGGAACTTGTCCACCACAGCGTCGCCGGTGAGGTGCATCGCGGCGCCAAGCTCAACGTTGTGCTCGCTGCCGTCCAGCATGTGGACCCTTACGCTGGCGTCCATGTTGCCGTCTGCTATGTGCTCTTTGCGAAGAAGAACGTCCGGGTTCTGCACCAGCCTGACCTTCTCCATGAACTGTTGCACATCGTCCCGCTCGGCCCGTTCGTCGGTGAAGGTGCTAAGGTCGATTTTGCGGTCAATCACCGCCGCTGAGATATTGTATCTCAGGCAGAACTTGCCCTCCAGCCCAAGCTGGACCTCGTCCCGCAGCAGAGCGCCGGTGCAGGGCGCGTCCGCGCCGACATGTTCGATGTAGTCAATATTGTCGGGGTTGATCTCGTATCGTTGGATCAGGTCCAAAAGACCCGTGAGAGTCCGATGGTTCCCGCCGCAGCAGGGCCAGGGTTTGATCCGGGTTCCCTGGGAGGCCAGATAGTAGAAATCGCCCAGGAACTGGGACACGGCAGGCAGGTTGCACTTTATGCCGCCGAAGTTGTCGGCGTAGCCCTGCCGGCCCTCAATGATGTCAGGGTCTGCGGTGTAGCCCATCGCGGCCAGCTTGGCGGCGACGACTCCGCTACGGGAGGCGTTGCCAGGGTGGAAGGGTTTGGTCATGGTGCCGAAGTTGCGCCGCAAGCCTGCCGCCTCGGAACCGGCGATCCCCATCGCCATGCGAGTCTTGTGAACGTCCAGCCCCAGGAGCTTGCTGGCCGCCACCGCGGAGGCCATCGTCCCGAATATGGCTGTCGGATGCCAGTCGCGGTCGGGATGCAGGTTGACGCTCAAACGGGTGCCGACCTCGTATCCAACAGCCCAAGCCGTCAGAACGTCGCGGCCCGAAAAGTGATGCTGCTCGCCCAGCGCAAGAGACGGAGGCGTGAGAACAATCGCCGGATGGCCACCGATTCCGCCCAGATCGTCGAAGTCATCGGCGTGGCCCATTGTGCCGTTGGCGAACGCCGCGTTTGCGCTCGTCGTCTTGATATCCGTGGCGATGACCCGAGCCTGGGGATTGCCGCCCTCTTCCTGAGTGTGACCGATGATCAATTGCCCGATGTCTGTTGTCGAGCCGAGTATCGTTGTTCCCAGGACGTCCAGAATCGACTTTTTGGCCTGCTCGTAGGCTGCCGGAGGAATGTCTTCATACGAGGTTTCCACGATCCATTTTGCGAGAGTTTCAGTCGTTCCCATTGGAGTCCTCCCTGTGATGATATGTCCGGATATGACGATTGGTTCGCTTGGTCAAGAAAGGGTGGATATTCGCGCCGAAAAGCTTGGGCTACCTGAGGTTGAAGCGTGCCAGAATATGCCGCTCCAATGACGCGATATTATTCCGACGTATCGACAGTGTCAAGGTTGCGGCCCCTCGGCCATTCGATCAGCCCCAGATCCCCAATTTTCCCTCATACTCGGGGTCAACATAGGCCAGACGGCCGTTCTTGACCAGATCATCCAAGCTCATGGTGGCTGGTGTCGTGAAATTGGTGGGCCGGTCGGCGATGATACCGGACGCCTCAAGATCGTCGCATCGGGCGTCGTCGTAACCCAGGATACCCTGAAGCAGCTCTCGGTTGTGCTGTCCAAAGGTCGGCCCTGGGCCTTTTATGTTGAGAGGAGCCTTGCTGAGACTCCAGGGGCGTCCCAGCATCACTCTCGTGCCCATCTTGCGGTCTTCGGGAAACTTCACCTTCTCCAGGAAACC
>JASLRP010000199.1 GCA_030743915.1 SAR202 cluster bacterium
GATACAGACTCATTCGTGGTTCCAGGCGCACCACCTGGACCTGGATTTCTATGATCAGTTCTACACTGAAGGCGCCTACACCGAGACTCAGAGAGAACACACGGAAATGTGGCACAGCGCCGCCGCGAAAGGCGCAATAGAGAGCCTTATGGCAGGCGCCGCGCCATAGATAAGGAACAGTTATGCGTATCGAGTCCGGAGCGGGCAATTTTGAGATGACCGTCCTGAAGGTCGAGCCGCAGGGCAAGAACCTGGTCCTCAAGTCGAACATGGGCATCTGGGTGTCGGACGTGGTGCTGGAGCCGCGCGAGATTCTGAGTTTGATCTGGTTGCACATGCGCCCCAAAGTGCTGCTGTACGCGCTGCGATTGCCGTGGCTCGCGATTCGTAAATAGATTGTCGGTCAGAAAATGTGAGGTTTGACATATGGATTTCAAAGAAGTAGTTGGCTGGAGACGCTCCATCCGCTACTTTCAACCGTGGCGACCGGTCGAGCGGGAAAAGATTCAGACCATTCTGGAGACCGCTCGCCTCATTCCCAAGCCGATGGGAATAGACTTCGTGCGAAGTCTTGTGGTTTACAGGGACGACCTCTCTCAGGAAGACCTGGAGGCGCTGAAGACCCCGACCACCACCGCTCAACTGGACATGGCGCCAGTGTATATTTTCTGGTTCGCCGATATGGAGGCCCTGAGCCGGGGTATCGACGGGCGCAATCTCAAAGCAATGGTGGAGACGGACGTTCTGCCCGCCAGCCACGGATGGAGCGAGGAGTACGTTGACGATGTCATCGTGCCTCAAGTATACCAGCGCATTCTGGATGATCCCGACCGCACGAGCCTGACTCCTCCCGGACGCGGGGGCGATCAGGACGGCCCGACTTACTCACGCGCCCTGTTGAACCTGGCGAGATCGGCCATTGGAATGGCTCACGCTCACGCGCTGCTATCGGCCTTCGACGAGGGACTGGGGACCCAACTCACCGCGCTCAGCGCAGCGAGAATCATGGACATTCCCAGCCACTGGGTGCCGTCGTCGGGCATGCTGGTGGGTTACCACGCCGAATCATGGGAGGCCGGAGGCCAGCGCCCCAGAGAACCTTTCGAGGACGATTTCTACGAGGGCCGCTATGGAGTGCCTTTCTATCGAGACCAACAGGTCGTCGAGGAGCTAAAAGAAGAAGGAATGATCCAACCCGAGGCGCCCCTATCCTGGCGACGGGAAGAGGTCCGAGGCTTGGCCCGAATGTTCGGTCTGCCCGAATAACCACAAAGGAAAATCATGGAATTCAAAGAAGTGATCGGTGGTCGCAGGGATACCAGGCTGTTCGTGCCCTGGAAGCCCGTCGAGCGAGGAAAGATTCAGAAAATGCTGGAGGCAGCGAGGCTGTCGTCCCGCGCTGTGAACGTGCCCTACGCCAAAGCGGTGGTCACCTACAGAGACCGACTCTCGAAGGAGGAGCGCGACTCCCTCAAAACGCCGATGGCGTCTGTGGAGTATGACCTGGCGCCAGTGTACATCTTCTGGTACTTCGACATGGACGCTGTGGGCGCGGCGATAAGAGACAGGAAGTGGCCCACCGTGGCATCGGGAGCGCTGGTGGATGTGGGCGCGCTGAACCCAACCCACGGCTGGAGCCGTCGCTACGTTCAAGACGTAGTGTTGCCGGAGGTGCTGACCCCTGGCCTGTCCCGGGGAATACAGCGCGGCGGCAACGCCGACGCGGCCCTGGCGATGGAAGTGGCCCTGCTCACAGGCGTCGATGAAGGTCTCGGCGTGTGCCTGGTCCCCTTCGACGAAGAGGCCGCAAAGCAACTATTCGGCGTGCCCGACATCTGGGAGCCGGTGCTGGCTTTGCTGGTTGGCTACGCGGCAGAATCGCCAGAGGGAGCCGGTCAGAATCCAGTGCCGTCCACCGAGGACACGGCTTTTGAGAAAGACCTCGACTCGCCATTCCAGCGGGACGAGGCGACGCAGGAAAAGCTCAGAGCCGAAGGCATGTTACAGCGAGAGGCTCCCATGCCCTGGCGCAAGGAAGAAGTTCGGCGCCTGGGCAGAATGTTCGGGCTGGAAACGGATTGAGCCACGCTGGAAAGGAAATACATTGACCGAGCAGATAAGCGATTACGACAGCGTGCAAACCTGGTTTAACAGTCACAACGAATACTGGGAAGGCTCCGAGGTCGAGCCCGAAGCGGTGAACGCCGTCAGGCAGTTCTGCGAGATGGTGGGGAGCGACCCCGACAGCATCATCGGCGAATGCCTGCGACCCCGACCGTCAGGCGAAGAACTGATGATGCGAACAAGAGCTCGCAGAAAATACATTGAGAGCATCCTGGAGTTCGAGGCGCAAGAGAACAGTCGAGCGAAAGCGAACGCCGTCCGCAGCTTCTTCATCCACAACGGCGTGGCCATGAACCCCAGCATCGTCAAGTAGGCCGGTAGCTTTCAGTCATCAGCTATCAGCAGTCAGCCAACCTGCCATTT
>JASLRP010000200.1 GCA_030743915.1 SAR202 cluster bacterium
GTTGCCGGGATCGACGCCGTTATGGTCTCGAAGGTAGGAGCGGACATCATGTCGCCGCTGGGAATCCTCCCACCAGTCGAGGTTCTCGCCCAGGCTCTGTCCTGTCGCCGTCAGGACAGACGTGTCCAGAAGTCCCAAACGTCGCAGGTGGAGCATGACCTCAGGCACACCGCCCGCGCTGTACAATTCTGCCGTCGGGTGTCCAACCGGCCCGTTGGGCAGAACATCCACGATGCGTGGCGTTTCCTTGTTAACCGCGTCCCAGTCTTCAACCGTCATGAGCATGCGGCCCGCGGCATGGGCTATCGCAGGAGTGTGCAGGAGCAAATTGGTCGAGCCACCGCAGGCTGCGTGAACCACCATAGCGTTCAGAAAAGCTCCATCGGTCAGTATGTCCTGAGAAGTGACGCCTCGTTTCTCTGCCATTACGAGAGCCCGGGCCGACCTGATGGCAATGTCCCTCCACGCGGGGGTTCCCGACGGCGACAACGCGCCGTGGGTAACCGCGAGACCCAGCGCTTCAGAGACAACCTGCGATGTGCCCGCCGTTCCCAGGAATTGACAGCCGCCACCTGGCGAGCCGCAGGCCCTGCACCCCATGTCTTGAGCGTACTCCAGGGTCACCTCGCCCTGAGCGAACCGAGCGGCGATTGACTGAATCGTTCCCAAATCTTCACCGCCTTCGACGGCAAGTGTTACCCCGCCGGGAACGATCACCACGGGTTTGTCTCGAAGTCCGGCCATCGCCATCATCATCGCGGGCAAGCCTTTGTCGCACGAAGCAACGCCAAGCACACCTTTAGCCGTGGGGAGAGAACGCGCTTGACGCCTGAACACCTGGGCTGCGTCATTGCGATACGGCAATGAATCGAGCATACCGGGAGTGCCCATGGATCGTCCGTCGCAAGGATCGGAGCAGTACAGCGAAAAGGGAATCGAGTTCAATTCTCGAAATTCTCTGGCGGCAGTCTCGACCAGGTCCGTCAACTCGAAGTGTCCCGTGTGCAGGCCCAGAGCGATAGGCGTCCCGTCGGGTTCCCTCATGCCTCCGGCGGTGGAGAGAATGACGAACTGTTTCCTCATCAACTCAACGGGGTCCCATCCCATGCCTGCGTTCTGAGTCATGCCGAAGTGGTCGCCACTGGGATTCTCTATCAGGAATTCCTCTGTGTATGGCGCTTTGCCCGACGGGCCGCTGCCGTGGGTGCGTATCTTCCATGTGTCGGCCGATGCTCCGACACCCAGAACGTCTGCGGTGGTAATGTCGCGCGTGTCGTTGTTGCTCCCGTTGGTCATTTCATTCTCCAGTATGTTTATGGCCTCATGTCAGCCGAGTATATTTCCAGCCTCGGCCCAGGTCAAACATAGCGCCAAACCTACCGCCCTTTGTCAGATCGGCGAGAGGACATTACAATCGAGTACGACGATCTCGCATATTATTCATTCGACTCTGGAGGGCCAACGCCATGCCTGATACCCCACTGCATTACAAAACCATCACCGATCTGGGCCAGATGATCAAGTCGAAAGACATTTCGCCCGTCGAGATCACCAAGGCCATGCTGGTCCGCATCGCCGAGTTGGACGGCAGGTTCATGAGCTATGCGACTCTGATGTCAGAACACGCCCTAGCGTCGGCCCAACGCGCCGAGGACGAGATTGCGGCAGGCCAGTATCGCGGCCCCCTCCACGGAGCGCCCATCGCTGTCAAAGACCTTTGCTACACAAAAGGCGTTCGGACAATGGGCGGCTCGAAAGTTTACCTCGACCACGTGCCGAGCTTCGATTCGACCGTTGTAGAACGGTTGGAATCCGCCGGAGCGGTGTTGCTGGGAAAACTCAACCTCACTGAGGGCGCAATGGGCGGTTACAACCCGGCCCTGCAAATTCCCAAGAATCCGTGGAACGTGGACCGATGGGCGGGCTCGTCGTCCAGTGGTTCAGGAGCGGCAACCGCCGCAGGGATGTGCTATGGCTCTCTGGGCAGTGACACTGGAGGTTCAATTCGGTTCCCGGCTGCGGCATGTGGAATCGTCGGGTTGAAGCCAACGTGGGGCCGTGTCAGCAGATACGGCGTTCTGGCATTGGCTGAATCTCTTGATCATGTCGGCCCCATGACTCGAAGCACGGCGGACGCGGCAGTCATGCTGCAGGCCATCGCCGGCCAGGACTCCAATGATCCCACGACCCTGCCTGCTCCCGTCCCCGATATGCTGGGGAACATCGGAAAAGGAGTGGAAGGCCTGCGTATCGGATGGGACGAAAACTACGCTTCCAAAGACGTAGACCCTGAACTTGCCAAGGCGGTCGCCGACAGCGTGAAGGTCCTGGAAAGTCTGGGAGCCGAGATTGTTACGATCCAGATGCCAGACGTGGACAAATACGTCCCGGCGTGGCCCGTCCTGTGTTCAGCAGAAGCGGTGGCAGCGCACACCGACAATTACCCTGATCGTCGGGACGACTATGGCCCGTGGTTCAGGGGTTGGCTGGACCAGGGAGCCGAGGTGACGGGATCGCAGTACGCCCAGGCCAACAACATGCGCGCCGAGTGCAACGGATTGATTCGCGCGGCGTTCAAGGATATCGACGTGTTGGCCTGTCCTTCCACAATCGGGCCGGCCCATCCTGTGACCGTCGCGATGAACTATGGCCCCATGGACGACCGCCGAGGCACCGCATTTCAGCGTTACACCGCGCCCTACGACTTCAATGGCGCGCCGACTCTATCGGTGCCTTGCGGCCTGAGCAGCGATGGCCTGCCATTGAGCCTCCAAATCGTCGGCAAGCACCTGTCAGAAGATTTGCTTTGCCAGGTTGGCCACGCCTACGAAGGAGCCACCGACTGGCACAACCTTCATCCGCCGATCTAGATACTGCCCAGGCGACAACACATTTTCATCAGCGGGCGGCATGGACGAAGATTGGCTTCCTCCGGACGCTGGCCCAATACAGCGCAATCAGAAATACACCCGTCAGAATCATCATTCCCGTCAGCGAGAGGTTTGGAACTCCTGGAGTGTTGTTGTTGGTCACAGACATGCCTATCAAATCCCGCTGAATCATGTCCCCGCCGACACTCACTGTGGACTGGCGAGGCGACTCGGTTGAAAATTCCACCGGAGTCGTGATCCCGGAAGCTCCTCCACTCATGGTGACTACGGCCAGAACGAAGTCCTGGTTGGCGCCGCTTCCCAATGTACCTGCCGCAAAGTCCAGTGTGCCGATGGAATTATCAAATCTGTTGACCAACGGGATGCTCAGCGGAGACGATGATCCGGTGGCGACGCTCACGACCTGAAGAGATTTCGGGTTGAAGTTAAGAAACGCTTGCGCTCCGGTGAGCGTCTGGCCGTTGGGTTCGACTCTGATCTCGAATGAGAACGGCTGCGAGGGTTGGATCGAGACCGACTGAGGTATGATGCGCAGGTCCACTAATGCCAGACGCTGGACCGAAATTGAAGCGCCGACGAGGTTGGTCGGCTCAGGATTCCCTGAGATGCTGGTTAACGTGTTGCGGGGTGAGGATGTTGCCAGTTGAAAGCTGGTCGGTCCGCTGACGTCCGCAGTCTGGAACGTGACCGTCGCCATTCTGAATTCTGTGGTCACGGACCCGCTCACGGTTCCCGCCGCCAGATGGACTGTGCCATCAGAGTTGTCGAAAGCGTTGGCCAACGAAACAGCGAAAGGCGACCCGCTCTCTAACGAAACGCTGAGAACGTTCAATCTGGACTCATCGAAATCCACGAACACCTGGGCTCCGGATATTTGACGCCCGTTGGGTTCGATGATTACACCGAGGGAACTTGTGGCGCCGGGTTCAATCTGCGCCGAGTCCGGCGAGAGACGCACAACCACGGAAGGCAACGGTGTAGGGGTCGGCGTTGGCGTGGGCGATGTCCCCTGCACTGTGACCTGAGCGCCGGTCAGCGTTCGCTGAATCTCCTGTCCCAGATGGCTTGCTATCGTCTTCCCGGTGGAGGTGGTCGAAAAAGACAACAGGGCGACACCAGAATTGTCCAACGCCCGGAAGGTTACGCGCCCCATCACGAATGATGTGGATGTTCCGGAACCAAACGCGCCAACGGCCAGAGTTACTGTGCCCGAGGCATTGTTGATTTCCTGGGCCAGTGGAATCCCGAGGGGTGAGCCTGACTCAATCTTCACCGCCGTGGCTTGAAGCCGCGACGAGTCGAAGTCGATGAACGCCTGCACTCCGGTGGTCTGCTGGCCGTTTGGTTCCACCACCACTGCGACGTCGAAGGTCTGATCAGGGACTGCCTGCCCGACGTCCGAAACCAGCCTGACGTCCACGACGGCCTGCGGCGGGTCATCGGCGTGAACCACTGAAACCGCGCTAACGAGAAGGACCGCCAGCGCGAACGCGCAGAATCCCAGGACGTGCAATACGTTCATAACTCTTCCTTACAGGCAACGGCGCTGTTCCCTGAACTTAGGGAGCAGGCGCCGGCGAAGCCTTCAGGAAGTTCTTGGCAAACAGCGTGAAGTCCAGAATATTCACGCAACCGGACCTGTCAAAGTCCGTGCTGGAATCGTATCTGCTGTCACCGTCACAAGTCAGGAAAGCCTGAGCCAGCAACGTGAAGTCCAGAATATCCACGACTCCACTGTCGTTGGCGTCACCCTCAAGCAATGTCCCGAAGAACAGTGTTTTGGTGCTGGCCTGCACTTGCACATTCCGAAGAACATTCGCCAGAGCGTGTTCTGAGTCGATGGTGACATCAAAACTGCCAGTCGGCACGCCCGACAGGAAGAATTCCGCCACAGTTCCGGCGCTGGCCTGCGCGGGAGCCGTGACCGCCGTGATGGTCCGCACAGGCGTGTCTGTCATCACACTTGCCCCAGGATTGAAGAATTTCACAGTGACCGGGACTTCGAATCCATCGTTGGGACGAGCGGCGCCTTCGAGGTTGACGCGACCAGTCACGCCGGAGTTGATTTCCACGGTGGCATCCTGGTGAGTTCCAGTGATAACCGAACCATCCACGCTGACCTTGGTAAGGCGGCTTCCTGAGAAATTGAACCGCACGACTGTCGATATATCGAGGGGCGCGTTGTCGTTAATCTCAAAGGTCACCGAAGCGAACTTGAAAGGCCCTGACGGATTGGGTTGAGTCAATGTCCCTGCGCTGTAAACGATCTGGCCGGTTGTGTTATTGGCGTTATTCGCCAGAGTGATCGACAACTGACCCAGCGCGGGTTG
>JASLRP010000201.1 GCA_030743915.1 SAR202 cluster bacterium
CCGCTCAGTATGGCATCATAAGTTCGATTAAGGTATTGGCGCTCAGTCGTCGGCGGGCACCGCTTCAGGCTCTGGCGCTTCAGTCGCGATGGCTTCGGAACCGACGTGTTCGTCCATCCATGCTACCAGACGAGACAGGTACTCTTCACGCATCCGGGGATGTCCGCCTCGAACGAAGCCGTGGTAGCCGCCGGGGAACCGGACGAACTCGACCACCTTGCCCAGGCGCTTGAGGGTCACATAATACTGCTCGCTCTGCTCCATCGGAACGCGAAGGTCGGCCTCGCCGTGAAGTAACAGCACGGGAGTCTCGACGTTGGGCGCGTAGGTCAACGGCGAATGCTCCAGGAAGGCGTCAAGGGCGTCCTTGCGTACTCCGCCCCACTGAGCCTCGCCGAACCGCACCCCAATATCCGACGTTCCGTACATGCTTGACAGGTTGGTGCAGGGAGCGCCGATCACGGCGCCCTTGAAGCGGGTGTCGTGCCCGACAATCCACGAACTCATAAAGCCGCCGTAGCTGTATCCGGTGACGCCCAGCCGGGACGAGTCCACATAATCTCGCGTACAGACCTCATCCACCGAGGCCATGATGTCGCGATAGTCCTCGCCCCCCCAATCCCGCAGGACGGCCTTCACGAAATCGACACCATATGTCGAAGATCCCCTGGGGTTGACCGCCAGCACCAGATACCCTGAGCCGGTCATGACTTGCTGGATGGCGTTGTAGGAATCGGAGAACACCCCGTGAGGCCCGCCGTGGATGTCCACAACCAGTGGATAACGGAGCGCCGGGTCGAAATCGGTCGGGAACATCAACCGGGACTCGATCTCGTATCCCACTCGATGAATCGAGAACTTTTCAACTCTGGCCGCCGGATTTTCCTGCAAAAAGTCTCGATTGTAGTCTGTGAGTTGAGTTGTTGAGCCAGACTCCACGTCGATGAGGACAAGGTCGCCGGCGGAATCGGTAGGCAGATTCTGGATAACGGCCCGCGCCGCGCCTGCGCTGAATGTCACCTGTCCGATGCCTGCGCCTC
Source organism: SAR202 cluster bacterium (assembly GCA_030743915.1). Classification (GTDB taxonomy): domain Bacteria; phylum Chloroflexota; class Dehalococcoidia; order Lucifugimonadales; family UBA1123; genus UBA1123. The sequence goes on from JASLRP010000201.1 coordinate 1,041, forward strand.
CGGCGGTTATCTGGCGAAGCTCCTCATTATCCAGAGACACCGAGAACAGGGTGGTCTGGCCCTGATGTCCGGCCAGGAACAGGACGCGGCCATCGGAAGTCCAGCGCATCTCCGGAGCCGGAACCAGCGGCGCGTAACCTCCGGCGGGGCTGATGGAATCGTCGGTCAGCTTGCGGGGTTTCCTTCCGCTCTCAAGAGCGAACAGCCAGGACTGCCAACCCGCCGAGGCATCCTCGACGTCGGAGCCTGCCACGGCGATGGCATCGCCATCGGGCGACCATGTGAGCGCGGCCACAGAGTTGAGGCCATCGGAAAGATGTTCAATGTCGCCGCCCGAAGCGCTCACTGAATAGGCATCGGTGCGATTGAGAATTTCCCTGTCATCGCCCCGGTCGCTTACAAAGGCGATGGTCGCGCCGTCAGGAGACCACGCCGGGGCGCTGTCCTCGCCCTCGCCGTCGGTAATTTGACGGGTCTCGCCGGATTCGACATCCACCACGAACACGTGACGGAAGGCGTCCCCGCGCCAGCCAATGCCATCGGCGCGATAACGGATTCGATGCACCTCACGAACGCGAGGGTCGATCTTGGGGTCGTGATCGTCGGGAAGCAGGTCTGGGTCAACATCGGATATGAAGGCTATCGAGCCGGAGTCTGGAGACCACGCGACGTCGGAAATGCCTCCGGGCACATCTGTGAGCTTCAGGGCTTCGCCTCCGGCGGTGGGTATGCTCCATATCTGTTTGCGTCCCTTGTCGTCGGGCCGCAGAAAGGCCAGAGTCGCGCCGCCTGGGGAGAATTTAGGCCCAGAATCCTTATCTCCGCTGGTGAAGCGGGAAGCCTCGCCCGAATCGACGTCCATCATCATGACGTGAGAGTGAGTCTCCATGCTCTCACGGTCAATGCTTGATTTGGCGAAAGCCACCCTCGCGCCGTCAGGAGACAGCGACGGGTCGCCAACGTTAATCAACTGGTAAACGATATCAGAAGTAATAGAGTTGGACATGCCACAGCCTCCCAGCGCTGAATTTTGCCTGTGACTATCTAACCTTGTGGGGTGGGGTGGCGTCAAGTTTGGTTTTTAGGAGGCCGGCTACCACCTGTGTTTGGGGATGGCGAAACAACAATCGCTGTCAATCTGAACCGCCCTCCAGTTGCTCCAGTGCCTGTTTGAGAGCGTCTATCGGCGGGTTCTCGCCGTCGAAAGCCTGCTTCCAGGCGTCGGTGAACTCCTTCTCGCCCTTGTCTTTCAGGATGAGCCCAAGGTTACCCAGTATCTGTTCGGCCACCAGCATCTGGTACTCTGCCGCGATGGACAACGCTTGACCGTACCATGAAACAGCCTCCCAGAGCCTGTTCTGACGATTGCGGAGAACTCCCAGTTGCGCTAGAGTGTCCACCATTGCGGGGCGGTTTCCCAGGCACTCGAAATTCTCGAGGGCCTTTCGGTACCACTGCTCGGCCTCATCGAAGCGCTGACGTTCTTGTGCGATTATCCCCAACTGGTGGTATATGACGGACGCCTCCGGTTCGAGGTCCAATCGCTCGTATATTTCCAACGCCTTTCTGAACCATTGTTCTGCCTCCTCAAACCTCAGGCGAACGTCGGCGAGGTTTCCCAACCCATGGTACCCACCGGCCGCATCCTGCTCCAGTCCAAGGCCCTCGAAAATCTCGAGGGCCTTTCGGTACCACTGCTCAGCCTCTTCAAAGTGCTGGAGTTCCTTGGCGATGTTCCCCAAGTGAATATGGTCATCGGCAGCCTCACGCTCCAGTCCCAGACGCTCTCTAACCTCCAGGGCTTTTTTATACCACTGCTCGGCCTTTTCAAAGTGCTGACGTTCTTCGGCGATTATCCCCAATTGGTGATATTGATTGGCGGCGTTGCGATCCTGGCCCAGGCGCTCCCTTATCTCGAGGGCCTTTCGGTACCACTGCTCGGCCTCATCAAAGCGCTGACGATAATAGTCGACATTCCCTAGTTGATGGTAGCTGGTGGCGATGTTTGGTTGAGCATATTCATCGTCCAGCGCGGTGAGATAGTCCAGTATTCGCTTGTGGGCCGACTCTGAAGTGTCCAGGTCGTGGCGCGCCTGGGCGTCGTTAGCCTCGTTGCCCAAGAGGAACATCCACAGGAATGCCCTGTCCTGGTCGGCGTCCGGGGCCATCTCCCGTCCCGTCCAGGCAAGGAGCCGGAACCTCAGCGCAGCCCATTCCTCGCGGCGGCCACGCAACTTGTAATAGTAGTTGAACGTCGGAGCCATCACTCCAGCAAGCCCCCAATGGTTGCCGGCCTCAGCCAATCGCAAGGCGCGGAGCAGGTTGGCTTCCTCGATTGTTGCCGCCACAACAGCGTTCCTGTCGCCGTTTCGCATGCGCTCTTCATACGTAGCGGCCCAAGCGGCGTAGAACCTCATGAATTCAGCGTCCATGCGGCGCAGGTCCTCGTCGCCCTTTACCGAGGCAAGCTGTCGGCGCAGAAAAGCAGGGATGGTGGGGTGAAGCTGATAGATGCGGTTCCCCACCAACCTGACAAACCCTGCGCGGGTGGCTTCATTGAGCACGGCCTCCCAGTCTTCGGCCTCCAAAGTCTCGCCCATGACTTCCCGATATACATCGCCCCGGTCACCGCTGTTGAAGTTGTTTCCAATGACGATGGGGCCCTTGGCGTATATCCCGTACTCGAACGCGCCCCGGGCGGCCAACTCCATCTCGATGCTGAGGGAACGCTTGATCTGGCCGGCAAGGCCGGGAACCTGGCCATCCACGTTCAGTAGCAGAACCTTACCGGCCGAAACCGTCACCTGGGCGCCGAAGCTCTTGCCGCCGTCGAAAGCGATCGAGGGAATCACGAGCGTCGAGCCGTCATAGCC
>JASLRP010000202.1 GCA_030743915.1 SAR202 cluster bacterium
TGTGCTTCCAAGCGCGTCCCGTCGTTCAACAACTGGCCCATGAACCGCTGAAGGGCCAAATCTCCGTGAGGAAAGCCATCAGGTCTTCCAAACGCTCTAATCAGCATCCAGTGGGCTGTCCACGGGCCGATTCCTCTCAACCTGACCAATGCTTCCACTATTTCATCGTCTGACGCGTCTCTCAATCCTTCCAGGTCCAATTCTCCAGATGCGACCTGAGACGCGATGTCCACCAGATATTCAGCCTTTCGGGCGCTGAACTTGATGGCCCGAAGATCGTCCACCCCTCTGCTCGCAATATCTTGCGGGCGGGGGAACGCGGAATACGAAACTCCTTCCGACTCTATCGAGACACCGTACGCGTCGACCAGTCCCGTCCTCAACACCCGCGCCACCTGACTGCTGATCTGCTGCCCCAGCACCGACATCACCAGCGACTCGAACACGCTTGCCGCCTGGGAGATTCGCATCCCTCGAAACTCGGCAATCAAAGGGGCCAACATCGGGTCATTGCCCGCCATCTCGTAAAAAGGAATCAAAGACTCCCCCGCGCCCAGCATTCGCGCCATGATCTCGCGTGCTGCGCTGACCGCATCGTCTGACAACTGAGAACCAGATACCGAAATCTCCAGCGCAGGCTCCTCCACGGTCCCCAGAGACCGAGACTGGGCGAGAGCCAGCTCCCCTCCGACCTCAAGAAGCCTGGAGTGCACGCCGTCCTGATACACGTCCGCCACGTATCGCCGGCTGTCATAGGTGGCAAATCTGACCGTCCGATCAAAATCAAAAGGCGGCTCAGGTCGAACGGTGGATGTCGAGGACATCCATGAATCGGCAATCATCGTGTATTCAATCTCCTGTGCCTATCGTTGAAGGGCCCTGCCTGACACTCGATCCCTCAAAGCTACCGATCGCGACGCCAGAGTTCAGACAGAACCACCGCGATGCCCGTGGCAAAGACAAGGCCTATCGTCGCGTTGACGATCAGCGCGAACTCGACGCTCAGTCCATCGGCCAGCGCCCCCGAGAGCAACAGACCGATGGGCAACCCGTAAACTGCCAGCGACCGCAGCCCCATGACTCGCCCTCTCACCTCTGGAGATGTGGCGCTGAGAATCGCCATCGACATCGTGACCATCGCGACCGACTGTGACACCCCGGTCAGCGCCAGCAACCCTAAGGAAGGAACAAACCAACTGCTGAACGCAACCAATAACATGGCGCCGTGCCATCCCAGCGCTCCCAGCACGATCATGCGTCCCGGCCTGTGGATTATCGGCAACCCGGCAAGCGTCACCGATCCCAACATGCTTCCAGCGGCGTATGCCCCTAATAGCTGGCCCAGGCCCGTGGCGCCCGAACCCAGCACGTCTCTGGCAAGCACCGGGATCAACCCCTGGTTCAGTGGAAACCCCGTCAGATTCACCAGGAAGGCCATGAGCAGCAGCGCCAAGATGACCTCATTACGACGGACGTACCCCAGGGCTTCACGGATATTGGCGACCATTGATGGCCCCCTGGTCATTGACCCGGCGGCCATCAAAGATTTGAGGTTGAGAGCGAAAGCCACTCCCACCGCATACAACCCGACGACCGCAACGTAACTGACACTGATACCCCACGCGCTCAGCAGATACCCGCCGGAAACCGGGCCAACGATCTGCATGATATCGCGTCCTGTTCTCGTCAGCGCAACGCCGTTCATCAACCCGCTGGCGGGCACGATATCGGGAATCACGGTCTGACGCACAATGGTGTCGAAGGCCCGGCCCATGCCGGCCACTCCCGCAAACATGAACACGTGCCACACGCTCAGAACATCGCCCAGCGCCAACGCCAGCAACACGCTGGAATTCGCAAAGAACAGGGTCCGGGTCGAAATAATCAGTTTCCGGCGATCGTACCGGTCCACCAGCACCCCGTATAGCGGCGAGAACAGCGTTCCCGTGAACCTCAACGCGCCATACACCCCGAGCAGCAGAGGAGAGTCGGTCTCCTGGAGGACATACCAGGCGAGAACGACGAACTCCATCTGCTCGGCGCAAGCTACGAATGAGTCGGAAATCCATAGCAAGCGGAATTCACGAAAGCTGAACGCGGTCAGAAATCGGGATGCCGCTCCGAGATTCAACCGACGGTTATCGTCGGGTTCTCGCCGGTGAGGAATTGCGTTGAAATTTCGCCCCCGGAAAAGCGCAGGATAAGCTCAGTTGCTTCTGCGCAGGCATCCGAGACCTCAGAAAACTCCACCGGAGGCAGACCGTCGACATTCAACTCCACAGCCGTCGAGTCTGAAGTCGTGGCCGTGTGCTGGCCCTGCCTCCATGTCCACCGGCGGGTCAGGACGGTTTCGTCGCCCTCCACCAGTATGATTTCTCCAGGCTCCGGCGATTCGCTCTCCGACGATCCCAGAGGAACGAAGCTCTCGCTGCCTCTGGCAGGACGAAGCTCAAAATCTCCCTGGGCAACGTCGAGGGCGTGACATCCTGCCGAAAGGACATGCCTCAGCGAAATCACGTTGCCAATGTCCACCAAACGATTGATAGTCGGCAGAGAGTCGCCCCGCACCAGCCGACGCGACATCGCCTCTATGGAGCATCGGAAGTCCGAGGGCCGAGCGCCGAACCATCTATAGGCCGCCCGCCACGCCGCAATCCTCGGATGCTCCGCGATGTTGAAACCCTCCATCACGCCTCGCGCCGAGTCCTCAGCCTCTCGCAGCAAGTACACCAACTCCGGCGGCGAGTCGCCGTTGGACACACCCCTCGCAATCACAACCCCCCGCACATACCCCGGAAACTGCTCGAATATTTCTTGTGATACTGAGTAATTCATCCTCTGACACCTGACATCATGTTTTCTGACATCCAATCATACACCCATCTGGCTTAATGCCTATTCCATGTGAAAAACCACGTTAACTGAGCCTTCCATCGCCTTATACATAATATCTTGTGCCAAATGCAGGGTTATGGCATAGTAGTCGAAACTCCGACTCAGGTTGCAGGCCACCGGAAGCAACCCATAGCTGCAACAGCATCAGCAAAAAAGGGAGCAGAAATGCTTAACCATGTAATCGGGATGA
>JASLRP010000203.1 GCA_030743915.1 SAR202 cluster bacterium
TCATCTACTGCCTACGAAGCGAGCGTGGCCATCAAAGGGGAACGCATAGTTGCGGTTGGCCCGCACGACATGATGCCCGCCGCCAATAACTACATTGATGCTTCTGGCAAATACGTCCTCCCAGGCGCGATAGACTGTCATGTTCACCTGCGCCCGACACCCGGCGACGACTGGACGGTTGGCACCCGGGCAGCGGCTCTTGCTGGACTGACGACCATTATCCCCTTTGGCGCATACAACGCCGAGGATGAGGAATCGCTGCCCGAGGCAATCAACCGTTGGAAAGAAGAAGCCAGAAGCGAAGCCCTTGTCGACTACGCCTTTCACTATATTCTGAGTAACACACCTTACATCATTGACGGTCTTGCCGAAGCTATCAGCATGGGTGTGACGTCCTTCAAGATGTTCATGACTTACGACCATAGAGTATCTGATTCATTTATAGCCAGTGTTATGGATATTGTTGGAGCCAACGGTGGGATTGTGCAGCTTCACGCCGAGAATGGTGACGTCATCGAGCACCTGATGGACAAAGCCATTGCCGAGGGGCGCACGAAACCTACGGACTTCCCTGCAACGTGTCCTCCGTGGGCCGAGGCCGAGGCCATCAATCGAGGCATTCTCATGGGAGCCATGACCAATTGCCCGATGTACATCGTGCATCTCACCACCCAACTTGGGCTCGAACGGATCAAGGATGCTCAAAGGCAAGGCCAGCGGGTATGGACAGAGACTTGCCCTCAGTATCTGCTGCTGGACGAGACTGCGATGGAGCGCTTTGGCCCTTTTGCCAAGATAGGGCCGCCTCTTCGGCCTGCTGATGGCGTAAACCAGAACGCGCTCTGGGACGGCACCGAGAATGGTTACATCTCTGCCATCGGCAGCGACCACTCGCCTGCGCCGACCGCGATGAAAGAGCAAGGTTGGGACAATGTGTTTCGCGCGCCCAACGGCGATCCTATCCCGTTCGGCGCGCCGTCAATGGAAACTATCGTGCCTCTTGTATTCTCGGAAGGTGTTGCCAAACGCGGTCTGCCCATATGGTGGATGGCGCGATTGATGGCAGAAAACCCGGCGCGCATCTTTGGGTTGTATCCGCGCAAGGGCGTGATACAGCCGGGATCTGACGCTGATCTGCTCATCATTGACCCCGATGCCGAAACGACCATACAGGCGCAAAATCACCAGAGCACCACGGGGTTCACGCCTTATGAGGACTGGAAGGTCAGCGGCAAGCCCTGGATGACATTGTTAAGAGGCAAGGTCCTTTTGAATGACGGCAAGTTGGAACAACAACCCGGCTCAGGCGAATTCATCGCTGCTGGCGGGCCTATTCCCCCGATCGCGGGAAAGGTAAGGTAGTCGCTGGCTCCCGTTGGCGACTGCTCAGGCAACTCCTTAAGAAATTTGTGAGGATCCGGTTTCTGCCAGGGGGCGCAGGGTGTGCGCTCACCACAAGATAGCTGCCCCAGTGTTCGGAGGAACAATATGACGACAGAGTCCCGCCTATCAATGCCCATCGGTGACGTCATGTTCACCCAGCGGGCTATACGCCGTCTCAAACCAGACCCCATCCCTGAGAATGACTTGATCGACATCCTGGAGGCAGCGATCCGGGCTCCAAGTGGCGGGAACAGTCAGCCGTGGCATTTTCTGGTAATTCGAGAATCGGAACTGCGTGAGCAGTTTGCGCCGCTGTATCGTGAGGCATGGTGGGAGAAAAGGAAGGCGGAGGGGATCAATGGGCCAGAGGACATCCCTCCAGGAAAAGGATGGCCTCGACCAGCGATGCATCTCGCCGACGAGATCGGTCAAGCGCCCGTCATAATCCTGGTGTGTGCCACGACCAAGGGTTCAGGTCCCGCGGCTTCGGTGATTCCCGCAACTCAGAACCTGCTGCTGGCAGCCCGGGCTTTGGGTATCGGGACCACGCTCACCACGCTACATCCACAGGTGGAGGACCGGGTTCATAATTTGCTTGGCATACCTGACAGTGCGCAAGTGGTGTATTGCATTCCCCTGGGATATCCTCGTGGGCGATTTGGGCCGACACAGCGTAAACCACTCTCGGAGGTGTCTTCGTGGGACGGATGGGGACAACCGAACGAATGATATCAAACTGCTGACGGGGTGCAAGGCAGGCAAATTCGCGATGCGCGGTGGCTCATCACCTGTGGGATTTATAGCGAAGGTCATTCAAATCTCTTGAGGGCCGCAGGCACAGGTTCGTGGGAATTGCCAACTTTATTGGCCAACTGACCAAGACTTCGGCCCGACTGTCGGCCCTTTCTCAATTCATCAATCCGCATACCATTCAACCGGTTTGGTAGCTGATATGGATACCTGCCCCTGGATTCTCTACGCCACCTTCGTAGCATATTCGGCGCCACATCGACCCAATAATCTGTCTTGATGCTCTCTACAGAGACCGGCTAACTTGGAGGTTGTGCAGACACGGCGGCTTGAGTAAGATGGCGGGCGGAAAGACAATAGTTCAATTGGCCGTGGTCGGCCACGAAGGGGACCATATTAATGCTTGAACAATTTCATGTGCCTGAAGATATCGCAGTTCACGTGCCTCAGGAGAATATGAGGGCGACTGTTGAGGACATATTCCGCAAGATGAGGATGCCCGATGAGGACGCGGTTCTGGCCGCAGACGTTCTCATGTATGCCGACATCCGAGGGGTCGAGTCGCACGGCGTGAGCAATATGATGCGGGCGTACGTGAGTGGTTTCCAGGAGGGACGAATCAACCCGACTCCCGACTGGAAGATCGTCCGCGAGGCTGCCGCAGTCTGCACCTTGGACAGCGACAGGGGCCACGGTCTGGTCGTCGGCCCGGCGGCGATGAATATGGCCATCGAGCGG
>JASLRP010000204.1 GCA_030743915.1 SAR202 cluster bacterium
GATGCGCCAATCGTTGAGCATCATTGATCAGGCGGTCAAGCAGATGCAGGCCGGCGACATCATGGCCAATGTCCGGCGCATTGCTCGGCCCCCCAAGGGTGAAGTGTACATCAGGACTGAATCGCCCAGAGGCGACCTCGGCGTCTTCCTGGTCAGCGACGGCACGGATAAGCCCTACCGGGTGAAAGTTCGTGCCCCTTCGTTCAGCAATCTTCAGGCGCTTCAACACATGCTGAGGGACGCCTACATAGCCGATGCCGTTATCATTCTCGGTTCCACGGACATCATCCTGGGCGAGGTGGACCGGTGACTGTTCAACAAGGCGTCTATTATGCTCTCGGCGGTCTGGGAATTTTCGTGTTCCTGTCGGTGATCGTGCTCATCCTTACCTGGAGCGAACGCAAGGCTCTGGCGCGAATCCATATGCGCATGGGGCCTATGCGAGTCGGGTTTCAGGGAACGCTTCAACCGTTTGCGGACACCATAAAACTCATGACGAAAGAGGACATTCTGCCGTCGTGGGCAGACAGGCGAATCTATTGGATAGCGCCGGTTGCCGTGTTCATACCCGCGATGCTGCTGTGGGTAACAATTCCCATCGGGCGAGACGTCGTCTTGCGCAATCTGGATATGGGCCTGTTCTACATAGTCGCCATCTCTGTGTTGTCGGTTATGGGTCTGCTGATGGCGGGTTGGGGGTCGGCAAACAAGTACGCCATGCTTGGCGGGCTGAGAGCCGCCGGACAACTCATCAGCTATGAAATCCCATTCATCATGGCGATCCTGGGCGTCGCGATGCTGGTACAGTCGCTCAACCTCGTCACCATCGTCGATGGACAAGCAAATTACGGCTACGCGTTAGTCCAACCCCTGGGGTTGTTTATATTCCTTATGGCAGGACTTGCAGAACTGGGGCGAACTCCCTTCGACATCCACCATGCGGAGTCAGAGGTTGTCGGAGGCCCCTTCGTGGAATACAGCGGGGCGCATTGGGCGGTGTTCTTCCTGGCTGAATATATCAACACGTTCACGGTAGCCGCGCTGATCGTGCTGTTGTTCCTGGGCGGTTGGAGATGGCCAGAGATGCCATTTGAGGGCGCGACGCACTCCGCTCTGTCTGCGTTGTGGTTCTTGCTAAAGGCGGCCTCGGTCATCGGAGTGATATTCTGGATAAGGGGCACGTTCCCCCGGCTGAGAATCGACCAGTTGATGTCCTTCGGATGGAAATTATTGGTGCCATTATCGTTTATTAACATCATAATCACGGGAATTGTTCTATTTTACGGCTGGCCGCTATGGACGCTGACAGTATTATCTCTGGTACTATTGGGCGGGACTTTGTATATGATCGTGAAAAATCCCGGAGCCAACACGGAACGTAATACAGTGACGGTGCATTCCGTCAGGGCAACACAATCCGCTCCGACTCCAGAGTCAGCCTCCGGGACCGACGGTTGAAAGCTGATAGCTGAAAACGAATGATTGGATTTATCGAGGGTCTTGTGGTGACGCTGAAAACAGCGTTCCGCAAACCTGTCACAGCCCAATATCCAGATCCAAAGAAACGCCTGGCGGTCGCCAAGCGCTACATGGGCTTTCCCGCGCTCCTGTGGGATGAGGATGTTGACGAGCCGTACTGCACAGGGTGTATGGTCTGCATTCGCAATTGCCCGACTCAATGTATGACCGCCGAGATGAAGGACAACCCCAAGTTCGCCGATGAAACCAGCAGACGGCGCAAGATCATCGACCACTTCGAGATCAATTTGAGCCGTTGCATTCTCTGCCAGATTTGCGTTGATGTTTGCAACTTCGACGCCATCGAGATGAGCCACGAGCATGAGTTAAGCAAGTTCCAGCGAAACGACAACCGCGTTGACCTCGCCCAACTGCTCGCAATGGGCAGGGATTACCGGGAACAGACCGAATGGACACCCAAACAGCCTGAAAAAAACAGCGGCATTCCGGTCAAAAAAGACGCCAAGGCCAAACCAGTTAGGAAACGGGCGCCGAAGAAAGGGCCGCCTCCCCTTGATTTGCCAGTTGCGGTCGAAGTCGAAATCTTGACAGGAGACGATGCCAAGAAAGCCAAAGCCCAGTCATGATGGTCGGACCGGCGCTTGTGCTGTTCTACATCGCCTCAGCGGTGACGTTGGGAGGAGCGCTGGGCGTGGTCATGACTCGAAACATCGTGTATGCCGCCTTCGCGTTGCTGGCATCGCTGCTGGGCGTCGCGGGCGTGTTCTTGCTGGTGTTTGCCGAGTTCCTGGCCTTGGTGCAGATTCTGATATACGGTGGCGCGGTGGTCATCGTGCTGCTGTTCGCGCTCATGCTCACACGCTTGGAAGATTTTCAGCATCTGACTGACCATCGACAGTGGCCCATCGCCGCGATTGTCTCGATTGGCCTGTTCGCGCTGCTGGCCGCGGCCATCACCACCACCGCAGTCCGCACCACCGAACCTCAGAGCATCGACTTCGAGACGCTTGGCGAAACCCTGTTCACTCAATGGGCCATCCCCTTCGAGGTGGCATCACTGGTGCTGTTGGTTGCGCTCATCGGCTCCATTGTTCTGGTGAGAATTGATGGCAATCGCGAATGATTGAACTTGCGCACCTTCAGATACTGAGCGCGGCCCTGTTCGCCATCGGGACTTACGGTGTGTTGGCGCGTCGCAGCGCCGTGTTGATACTCATGTCAATCGAGTTGATGCTCAACGCCGTCAACATCAACCTGATTGGATACGCCGCTTTCGTGGATTTCGACGAGGCGACCCGGGCATTCGGCCAGGTCTTGGTGATCTTCGTAATCACCATTGCGGCGGCGGAGCTTGCTCTTGCTGTCGCGATCATACTGCGGCTCTATCGCAATCGCTCGACCGTCAACGTGGACGAGATCGACCTGATGAAATGGTAACGTTTCCGACGCGAATTTCATGTCGCTGACTGAATCCATAGGGACCAACTGGGCCTGGGTTATCCCGGCACTGTGCGCATCAGCATTCTTCATTATATTCCCGTTGAGACGATTGGTCCCTCGGCTCGGTGCGGCGATTTCCATACTCGCCATACTGATGGGCTTCGCGCTTTTCTGGTTTGTGCTGGCCGGTCTGCTTTCCGAAGGGCCTGGCGCGTATAACATCAACTGGCTGACCGTAGGCGACACGACCCTGACCTGGGGTGTTGTGGTTGACCGACTGTCCGTCACAATGCTGGGGTTGGTCACTTTCGTGGCTTTGCTGGTGCAGATTTACTCGCTGGGGTACATGACCCATCACGGAGAGCGTGACCCCGGATTCGGGCGATACTTCGCTTTCCATTCGCTGTTCGCGGCGGCGATGCTGACTCTGGTATTGGCGGACAACCTGCTCTTCCTCTACATCGCATGGGAGTTGGTGGGGCTGGGTTCTTACCTGCTGATCGGGTTCTGGTTCGAGCGCAGGTCTGCTGCGGAAGCCGCCAAGAAGGCGTTCGTCACCACCAGAATCGGCGATGTCGGCCTGCTGATCGGCATCATCATGCTGTTCAAAGCAACCGGAACCTTCGACATCTCGACCATCATTCACGTCGCCTCACAGCCCGAAGGCATTAGCCAGACGACGCTCAATATTTCTGTGTTCCTGATCTTCCTGGGAGCGATGGGCAAGTCAGCCCAGTTCCCCTTCCACGTCTGGCTCCCCGACGCTATGGAAGGCCCAACACCTGTGAGCGCGCTGATTCACGCCGCCACGATGGTTGCGGCCGGCGTATATCTCGTGGCGCGGCTGCTGCCTCTATATGAATTGGCCCCTACCGTTCTTCTGATTGTCGCGTCCGTTGGCCTGTTTACATTCATCTTCGCAGGCACGATGGCTCTGGTAATGAACGATATCAAACGCGTGCTGGCGTATTCGACCATCAGTCATCTCGGGTTGATGATGCTGGCTCTGGGAGCCGGAGCGCTGGGCGCGGCGATATTCCATCTCGTCGCCCACGGCGTCTCCAAAGCCCTGCTTTTCCTGGGGGCCGGCAGCGTCATGCACTCGATGGACGATGAGACCAACATGTGGAAGATGGGCGGCCTCAAGCACAGACTGCCGATAACGGGATGGACATTTGTCATAGGCGCCGCGTCTCTGGCGGGCATCATTCCACTGGCGGGATTTTTCAGCAAGGACGAGGTGCTATTGCATGTGCTCGACCACCGAAACCCGGTGTTCATCGTCTTGGCTTTGCTCGGAGTGGTCTTGAGCGCACTGTACATGGCCCGTATTGTCTTCGTCGTATTCTTCGGCCCGGCGAAAGCTGAGAATGAGTCGACCCGTGAGTCCCCGCTGGTGATGACGCTGCCTTTGATCCTGCTGGCGTTCTTCGCCGCGACGGTCGGAATACTGGCTTTCAACTACACTTCCGACTATCCTGGATTCGGTGGCTTCCTGGATGGACACGGCGAGTTCGAGTTAACACTCTGGCTAACAATCGCCTCGCTGGCTCTTGCTGTCGGAGGGGTGGCCCTGGGCTGGATGACCTATCGAGGCGGCCAAATTTCGCACCGGCGACTGGCAGAGCGATACTCGTGGCTCCACCGACTCCTGGTCAACAAATACTACCTGGATCACGCAATCCAGTGGACCATCGACAAAGTCGTATTGACCTTCGGCGGGATCGTCAGCGTGTTCGACCGAATCGTGATCAATGACACCGGGGCCAACGGTTCGGCCAAGTCCGTGTTGCTTTCCGCAAAGAAGGTCAAGCTGATCCAAACAGGCAGATTCTATAACTATGGAATGCTGATGGCCGTGGGTGTCATCGGCCTCGCGCTCGTCTGGTGGATTGTCCAAATCTGAACTGGTCTCACGCGGCAAAACCTCCGCAGGCCGCGTAGAATACAACAGTCATGGAAAACTTCGACTCATACGCGCTGTTTCTTCTGGTCGTCATACCGATGGCCGGCGCTGTGGTCGTTATGCTCATCCCCGGAGCTCTCCGCCAGCAAATCCGCTGGGTGTCATCAGCCTTCGCCCTCGCAGCCATGCTCCTGTCGTTCTACGTGTTCTGGGCGTACGACCACGAGGTTGGAGGTTTCCAGTTCCAGCGCTCTTGGGACTGGTTGGCTCTGCCCGGCACAGGGCCGCTGTCTGACAAAGCCATCACCCTGACGTTGGGAATCGACGGCATTGCCGCGCCCATGATTCTGTTGACCGGCATCGTGCTATTCACCGGCGTCCTCATCTCCTGGAAAATTGCCGACCGAAACAAAGAATTTTTCGTCCTCTACCTCCTGTTATTGTCGGGCGTGTTTGGGGTATTCGTGTCCCTGGACCTGTTCTTCTTTTTCTTCTTCTACGAGCTTGCCGTCCTGCCCATGTACCTCTTGATTGGAGTCTGGGGAAGCAGTTCGGAATTCAAGAATATCCGCTACGCATTCTCTCGCTCGAAGGAATACGGGGCCATGAAGCTCATGATATTCCTGGTAGCGGGCAGTGTTCTCATCTGGATAGCTATACTTGCGATTTTCGTCGAGAGTGGCATCGGGAGTTTCAACCTGTTGGAGCTTCAGAACATCACATTCTCCGAGAACTTCCAACGGGTGTTCTTCCCGTTCCTGATGGTGGGATTCGGAGTGCTGGCCGGCCTCTGGCCATTCCACACATGGTCGCCTGACGGCCACGTCGCCGCGCCCACCGCCGTGAGCATGGTCCACGCCGGCGTGCTGATGAAATTGGGGGCCTTTGGCATCATTCGAGTGGGAATGCTGCTCATGCCGGAAGGAGCGCAGGACTGGATGCCTGTGTTGATCGGTCTCGGCACGGTGAACGTCCTGTACGGCGCGTGGTCCGCCCTGGGGCAGACCGATCTTAAATACGTCATCGGATATTCCAGTGTCAGCCACATGGGATACGTGATGATGGGAATTGCGACACTGCACTCGCTGGGAGTCAGCGGCGCGGTGCTTCAGATGCTGTCTCACGGGCTGATGACTGCCCTCTTCTTCGCGGTTGTCGGCGTTGTCTATGACAAGACACACACTCGCGACATCAACGTGTTCGAGGGCCTCTCAAAACGAATGGGCTTCACTGCTGTCATGTTCGCGGTCGCAGGTCTCGCGTCTCTCGGGCTTCCTGGATTAAGCGGATTCGTGGCCGAGTTACTGGTCTTCTTGGGGCTGTTCCAGACCTATCCAATCCTGGGAGTTCTCGGAATCATAGGCGCGGCCATAACCGCCGTGTACATCCTGCGGTTAATGGCGAAAGTGTTCTTTGGGCCATTGAGCGAACGATGGCAGGACGAAACGGACGCATCAGGACTCGAACGATTCTCAACCCTGATCCTGGCCGGATTCATACTGCTGGTCGGACTGTTCCCATTCCCGTTCATACGAGTCATCAACAGCGGAGTGTTGGAATTGCTCCAGAAATTCCCGGAGGCAGGATGAGCAACAACTTCCTCCTCCTGATGCCGGAATTTCTTGTGACGGGACTTGCCTTCCTGGTGTTGACTGCCGACTTTTTTCTGAGGGGCGACCGCAAGAATCTGTTGCCATTCCTGGCTGCGCTTGGATTGATCGGTTCCCTGGTTTTCACGCTGGTCTATCATTGGGACCGGATCGACAATCTCTACGAGGGCTTGGTCCTTGTCGATGGGTACGCGCTGTTCTTCAAGGCGTTTTTCTTGACGCTGGGTGTGGTGGTGGTTCTGTCTTCAGTGGAGTACGTGAAACGCAATCTGGACAACCCCGGCGAGTACTACGGAATCCTGACATTCACCATCGTCGGCATGATGCTGATGGCTGCATCCGGCGAGTTGCTGACAGCTTACATCTCGCTGGAGTTATTAAGCTTCGGCTTGTACGTCCTGGTGTCCTTCGATCGCTACGGCGCGAAATCCAACGAGGCTGGGACCAAGTACATTCTGCTGGGGGCGTTCTCTTCGGCTCTCATGCTCTACGGTATCAGCCAGGTATATGGGCTGCTGGGAACAACGCGATTCGACGGCATCGCGGAGGCTCTGAGCGCGGCGCCGGACTTGAGTCCCGGAGTGGTGGTTGGTCTGGTATTGATAATCGCGGGCCTGGGATTCAAGGTCGCCTCTGTGCCCTTCCACATGTGGGCGCCCGACGCTTACGAGGGAGCGCCAATTCCTGTCACGGCATATCTGGCTGTCGGCTCTAAAGCGGCGGCATTCGCTCTCATGCTTCGGTTCTTCGTCGAGGCTCTGATGCCTGCGGTGGGCGACTGGCAGATGATAATCGTGATAATGGCGGCTCTGACCATGACCGTCGGAAACCTGGTAGCCCTGACCCAGAGCAACCTGAAGAGACTACTAGCCTACTCCAGCATCGGCCACGTAGGTTACCTGTTGATGGGAGTCGCTGCGTTGGCTGCCGTGGGTGACGACGGCAGAATCCAGGTCGGCCTATCACATCTGGCATCCAACGGTTTGATGCTTCATCTGGTGGCGTATGGCGTCACGAATATGGCCGCGTTCCTCGGAATCGCCGTCGTGTACAACGCCACAGGAAAAGACGATATCGCGGACCTGGCTGGCCTGTCCCGTCGAGCGCCTTTCCTGTCAGCGGTGATGGCCGTTTCGCTGTTCTCGTTGGCAGGATTGCCGATATTTGCTGGCTTCGTTTCCAAGTTCTACTTGTTCAACGCGGTGGCGGTCCAGGGCCTGCTTTGGTTGGCTGGATTGGCCATCTTCACCAGCCTGATTTCCCTGTATTATTACCTGAACGTAGTCAGACAGATTTACATTGAGGACGCAACCGATCCAACGCCCATCACCATGCCGAGACTGACAGTCGGAGTCCTGGGCGTCCTGTTCCTGGCGATCATTTTCCTGGGCGTCTATCCAGCCCTGCTCATGGACGCGATTCA
>JASLRP010000205.1 GCA_030743915.1 SAR202 cluster bacterium
AAGCAAACGAGAACCTGATCTGCACCCTCGACTACGGAATCGAGCAGGTCGGAAACTCTGACACCGTGTTTTTGGATGTTCGGACCGACGGAGAGTGGGACGCGACCAACAGTCGAGGCAATGACAGGGTCGGGCGCATCCCAGGCGCTGTCCATCTCGAATGGACGAACTTCCTCAATGCTGACAGTCATCGCACGTTCAAACCGGCTGACGAGCTTCGATCTATGCTTGGGGAAAAAGGGGTGACCCCCGACAAGAATGTCATCACCTATTGACAGGGCGGCATCCGTGCGGCGCACGGAGTTTTCACCCTGCGGCTACTGGGCTACGACAGGACCCGCAACTACGACGGTTCCATGGGCGAATGGGCAAACCGCGAACACACGCCATTGGAAGTCCCTAGCTAGACTCGACAATCCAAACACGCAATCAATTGCCCTGTCGTGTGGCAACATGACAGGGCAATTCACATTTCAGGAGAGGTAATCATGGGCTGGTCCAAGCATCATCCTGTCGGTCTGATTCACAATTCGCCCACGCTATCCTACCGAGGGTACACACTATACACGACCAACGGCGGGACCCACGCAACTCTGGTGGACATGGACGGTCAGATTTGCCATCGCTGGGAGCATGACGAAGGTATCGCCTACGCCCAACTGCTGCCCGACGGTCACTTGCTGTTCCGCTCAAGCCCTCCGACCGAAGAGGATTCCGGGCGAGGTCTCGGTGGGGCCAGCGCCGCGCTGATCGAGTTGGACTGGGACGGCAACAAGGTTTGGGAATATCGAAATCCCTGGCTCCACCACGACTATCAACGTCAACTGAACGGAAACACGCTGGTCCTGTTGTGGGAGGAACTATCGACGGAGGTCTCGGACAGTGTGCGGGGCGGGATCGTCAAGGAGGAAGAGCCCGAGGTGATGCTGGGGGACATCATTCGAGAGATCGACTCCGACGGCAACACGCTGAACGAGTGGAGCCTGTGGCAGGGTCTCGACGTTGAAGTCGACGAGATTTGCCCACTTCATGATCGTCGCGAGTGGACCCACATGAATTCCTTGAATCTGACCAATGACAACAACTTCCTGATCAGTTCTCGAACGACCAACACCGTGAGCATCGTGTCACGGGAGACTGGCGAGTACACCTGGAGGTGGGGTCCCGGCGAGGTGTGGCATCAGCACAACCCAACGCAACTGGCAAACGGCAATATCCTGATGTTCGACAACGGTTCGCACTCCCGTGGTTTCATGGAACGCTCCCGTCTTGTCGAGGTCAACCCGGAGACCAACGAGATCGAGTGGCAATATGTCGGCAGCCCTCCCATGTCCTTCTACAGCTTCCACATCTCCAGCGCGGACAGACTGCCCAATGGCAACACATTGACCTGCGAAGGCGCTCACGGACGAATATTCGAGGTGACACCGTCAGGCGATATTGTATGGGAGTACATAAACCCATTCTTCGCGCCAGACCGTTCAGGCGCCCTGGCGAACGCCACGTTCCGCGCCCACCGCTACGGCCCGGATTTTACAGGTTTCGTAAGTCGCGACCTTGACCCTGCGAATTACGGGAACCTGAACCGTCTTTACTCGTGACGCCAAGCGACAGATAACGGACTGGATTTCCCGGCAGTAGGCGTCGGATGAAGAAACGAATAGTTGCATTAACGTTGAACGTTCTTCCGGTGCCTTTTGGTCTCGGTTATTTGTACCTGGGCAGGTTTGCCCCTTTTTTGATTAGCTCCCTAACACGCGTCGCGTTCGGTGTCCTCTGCTTGTTCGTCTACTTTGGCGCGATGTTCGCATGCTTGTCGAGTTCAGATAGCAACGCCTGTCCAGCTTTATTGCCTCGGGTAATCCTGGCATTCGAGTTCGCCGCCGGGGCGCTGATTCTGGCTATCGACGTTTCACACACCAATCGGATGACAGAAGAGATTAACTACTGGGCAAAGCAGGGAGAGGCGGGGCTCAGCAACCAAGCAGATGATTCGGCAACATGAATCGGGCAAATGTCACTCCGCGCCAACCACGCCCGCTTCGGCCTGTTTTCGCTCCAGCAGGGCCAGAAACTCCGCGTGAGAGCCGACCTCTGAAATCTCGCGGATGAACGCCTCGATTGACGGCAGGAGGTCGCGCAACTCGTTCAGTTGATCGCCTAATGGACTGGTCGAAGCCGGACTCTCAGCGTAACGGCCGCGGAAGGCGAAGTACGCCTGGTTGAGCTTCCGGAGGCCGTAGCCTCGAAGCCGGAGGAACCACTGCTGCTCTCGCATGTGCTCCTCTGCTTCCTCAATCTTGCCTTCGCTTAACAATTCGTCCACGCGCCGACGGGTCTCCCTCATGACCTTTGTGAACTCCGGGTTGATGTCCTCGGCCGGCGCGTATCTGCTGGCTGATATGGTCAGGTCGCCGCCGATACGCTCGAATACCATATCGCCAAGTTCACGGCCAATGATGTCAGCGACAGTCTCGTTCATGGTGAACATCGTGTCGCTCGCCCTGAGATTCCTCCCCAGGGGCTTGAAGAAGAAATAGGCGTGCATCCACTCGTGGACGGCAGTGCGCATCACAGTTCGGGTCGTATATAGGTCGTTAACGAAGTTCGGATAGGTCGCCAGCCCAGCCAGATCGTCAACATAGGACGAAAGATCGTGCTGTTCGAGTATTTCCGTCTCGATCCTGTCTCGCTCCACGCCTTTGATGTCAGGGTCGAGCAGTATCGAGCTTATGAGGTTGATCTCGTCCCTTCTCGACAGCACCAAAAGTGTCGGTGGTTCCTCGAACTTGATGTCCACAGGGGGCCAGATGAGACCGATTCTGGACTCGAAACCCATCTCGGCCAGCAGCGCGCTGATCTCTGCCTCCACTGCCTCTTCAGCCTCAGCGCGGAGCGATTTTTGTTCATCCCTTAGCAAATCCAGAGCTTCGGTCGTGGGCACGAGTTCCTTGGATGCGGCGGCAGAGCCTTGAGTGGCGCTGCGGCGTATCAAAACCCCTTCGACCCGGTCTTCTTCCTTCTGCACCTTGCGGGCAAGCTGAAGGTATTCGTCGATAATAACGAGGCGCTCCTC
>JASLRP010000206.1 GCA_030743915.1 SAR202 cluster bacterium
GCACGCTGGCGGCTGACGATTCTCCCAAAGCCAGAGACGCTAGATTGCCGGAGATTCGCGCTAAGACTGGAGCGCCCAACGCGGGGCAGGCGTACTCGTGATTGGGACCGGGCTCAACCTCATCCATAATCTCGTGCAGACGTGCAGAGTGCGCCCGGCCCTCTTCGAAGTCGCCGTTTTCGAACTCCAAAACGCCCCTGGTACAGAGCAGTGTTGCGTCTCTGGGAGCCACTGATAGGCCCTGTTCATTGTAGCTTCGTGCGGTTTCCCAGTCGCCTTCCAGTCGGGCAAGCGTTCCGCTTATCCAGTAGGCCCAGGCCAACCACGAGTGATCCCGAAGCTCTTTTGCGTCCGCCAGCAGAGCGGTGGCATGGACTCGCGCCTGTTCCAGGTTGCCTATGAAGTCCCAGGCTCGCGCCACGTAGAATCGAGCCGTGACGAGGGAATGGAGATCATCAACGCGTTCAGCCAGTTCGATGGCTCTCAGCCCCTTGTCCAAGGAGTCCTGGAAGCGGAAGTGGTACCAGTCCACATCCGCCCCAAAGGCCAGAGTCTGCATCTCCAGAGCCGGGTTTGACTCGCGCTGGGCAATCTCCAGAGCGCGGTTAAACGCATCTTGAGCGCCTTCATAGTCGAGGGTCTCCAGAGCAAGGGCCAGCCCGTAACGAGCCAGAAGATGACCGCTCTGTTGGGTGTCCGGCGGAACCAATTCCAGTGCCCTGCTGATCAGATCAACCAAACCGATTTGCCATCCCACAATCGGGTGTATTGGATGCTCTGCGACCCCCACTGCGCGCTCGATATCGCCCTGTTCGATGTAGAAGTCAATTGCACAATTCAGGTTGGAGACGGCCTCCTGGAACTGGAAGGTTTCGCCTGTGGCGGCCTGAGAGCGGCCCAGACCAAATGACGCCCCGGCAGTCTCCGCGTCCACGGGCAGATCTTTTTTGGCATCCAAAACCCGTTGGAAGTGGATTTCGGCCTCTTCGTAGGCGTAGTTGCTCAATGCAAGCTCGCCTGCCGTCATCGAGTATCGCAACAGCTTGTCTGATCCCAATACCCGTTCGGCCTGGGCCAGATGATAGATAATCTCGTCAGCGTGGGCCTGAGCGTCAGAGCCGTATAGCCCTTCCAGGACCTCCACGATGCGAGCGTGGAGTCGTATTCGCCTGGTGGTGGACATCTCTTCCGAGAGTGTCTCCTGTATCAGCGCGTGGCTGAATTTGTACTGCCCCAGCGTTCGAGGAATCTCGTCGATAACATGAGTCGATAACGCCTGCTCCAACAGGTCGAGAAGCTGATCCTCGTCGGCCCAGTCAATTAGGCTATCCAGCAGGTCGAGACTGAACTCCCTGCCGATTACCGACGCCGTCGTCAGCGCCTGATTGCAATCTTGTGAGAGTCGATTCAGCCTGCGGCCTATGGTGTCCCTCACACCCTCAGGGATCGCGGTGGCCCAGTTCTCGCTATCCTCGACGCCCTCCTGCTCCAATAGCTGCACGACTTCACTGACGAACAGGGGGTTGCCGTCAGTTCGTTGATGCACTGCCTCAGCCAATCCGGGAATTGGGCTGACGCCGCTGGACTTGTTGACGTAGTCCTCGACTTCATCCTGAGACAGGCCAGTGCAATTCAAACGGACGAAAAGTTTTTCTCGGGTCAGCACGCCAAGGGCCTGGGACAGGTGATGGTCCCGAGATATATCGACGTCACGGTACGTGCCAATCACAAGCAGCCGGCTCGGTCCCATCTCCCTGACCATGAACTCCAGAAGCATCAGGGATGATCTGTCGGCCCAGTGCAGGTCGTCCAGAACGATCACCAGAGGTTGAGGTTGGGAGGCGTTCTTCAAGAAGGCGGTGACGGAGTCGAAAAGGCGGAATCGCGCCTGCTCGGGGTTGTTCAATTCAGGGGAAGACTGGAGGTCTGGCAGCATCTGACTGATCTCGGGAATCATGCTCGCGATGTCGGACGCGCCGACGCCCAGCGCCGAGCGAAGCTGGGCTTCATCTTTCCCTTGCGCGTAGCTGCGAATCGCCTGAGTCCATATCCAGTACGGTGGCGCGCCTTCACTCTCATGGCACTGGCCCCAGACCACCTGTGCGCCTCGCGCCTGAGCGATATTCGACAACTCCTCGGCGCAGCGAGTTTTGCCGATGCCCGGCTCTCCCACCAGCATCACCATGCGCCCACGACCTGTGAAGGCATCGTTCAGGGCGCCGGTTAGTTCTTCCATCTCGGTTTTTCGCCCCACGAATCCATCTGTGGATGCGACACCGACAGTCGCCGATGTCTCCAGAGAATTAAGAGGCGGAAACTCGGAGGGAAGGTCCGGGTGGAGCAGTTGAAATACCTGCTCTGGCTCGTCCAAATCTTTGAGGTAGTGGACGCCCAGGTCGCGCAGGCTCACTCCTTCAGGAAGGGCGTCCCGCGCCAGTGTTGCCGTTGCCAGAGACAGGACCGCCTGGCCTCCGTGAGCGATGCCCCTGAGGCGGGCGCATCGGTTTACGGTGGTCCCGTAGTAGTCGTGGGCGCGCAGTTCAGACTCGCCAGTATGCAGGCCCATGCGCACGCGAATCGACATGTCTTCAGGCCACGGTTCGCGAGCGAGCATATGCTGAACTGTGTGAGCGGCGGATAAGGCATCCGTGGCGCGAACGAACACGGCGAAGATGCTATCGCCTTCGCCTCGGCTCCTTACGACTACGCCTTCGTGTCGCTCAATGCCAGAAGTGAGCAAAGCGTCGTGACGCGCCAGCACAGCTCTCATATCATGGGGGTGTTCCTGCCAAAGCCTGGTGCTGCCTTCAATATCGGTGAACAGGTACGTAATAGGGCCAGAGGGCAGTTCAGGCGCAGGTCGATCTTCCAAGTCACTCATCTTCCCGTCTCCAGATGAAATCGAAGCTCTCGACATCTGATGCTCATTGGCATAGCGAAGATGTTAACACATTCCTACATCGCCATAACCGAGCGCCGCTCACGGCGCCGTCGCCGTCACGTTAGGCATTGTTAGACATGCGGAGGCGCATCTGCCATAATCGGGCCGGATTCACCGCTGGGTGAGCTTAATTTTGCAGAGTTGAGGTAATGCACATGTACGGGACCGTGGCACACATGAGGGTGAAAACAGGACATCAGGACGATCTGATCAAGCTCATTGGAGAGTGGAACGCCGAGCGCGCGCCGAAGATTTCCGGGGCCGTCTCAGGGTACATGGTCAGAGAAGATAACGACCCTCAGAACATGATCATGATTGGGATTTTCGAGAGCAAAGAAACGTATCAGAAAAACGCCAACGACCCCGATCAAGACCAGTGGTTCCAGCGCATCATGGAACACCTGGAGTCAGAACCCCAGTGGCACGACGGAGAGTTTTCCGAGTCATAGACTCACGCCTTGTAGAATGCCTGGGCCTCGGTATACGCCTCTGGAGTGTTGAGGTCCAGGCGGATCATCGGGTCGTCGCTAGGGACTTTGGTGATCTCGTCCAGGTGGTTTTGGAACACTTGTCGAAGGCCCTCGTTCTCTTCGGAGATGTTTTCAAGCTCCGACCTGAGCCTCGCCGAGAAGATGAGCGGGTGGCCTCCGTGCCCCTGGTATCGGGGGGATGTTATGGCGGTGTCGTTCTCGATGTGGGCCGTCACGATCCTGGAAACAATTTCAACAGTACGCGGCTGATCGACTGCTAGCAGCGCTATGGCGTCGGCGTCAGGGGACACTGCTTCCAGACCCGCCTTGATGGATGTGGTCTTGCCTTCGCGATAACGAGAGTTCACGACGTGCCGGACGTTGGGGCCTTTGACGAAGGGGATAACGTCCCCGGCGCGGTGCCCCAGAACAACCACAACCTCGGAGACTCCGCCCTCCAGCAGGCAACGCACCTGGTATTCCACCAGCCTGACGCCGTGCCACTCAAGAAGAGGTTTGGGACTGCCCATGCGAGTGGACTCGCCAGCGGCGGTCAGAATAGCAGAGACGCGAGCCGATGGCCCGCGTCTCGCGTTCGTTTCTTCGTTATCGTTCAAAGCCCGATTGTCAGTCAGCCGCCGCGGCCGTCTTTTCGGACTCAATCTTGGCGACGATGCGGTCGATCTGCTTCTGCTCTATCTTCATGGCCTGCCCGGCGCCGCCCAACCGGAACATCAGAATCTCGCCGATGATGGATATGGCTATCTCCTCCGGAGTCCGAGCGGAGATGTCCAGGCCGATGGGCGAGCGAATCTCACTGAGCCGGTCCAGGGACATGCCTGCGCGCACCAGGTCCTCGTATATGAGGATGGTCTTGCGCTTGCTTCCCATAAGTCCGACGTACCGGGCCGAAGTTGCGGCGGCGGCGGCGGTTGCCACGTAGTCGAACTTGTGGCCTCGGGTTGCCACGACTATGAATGTGTTTGGATTGATGGGCAATTCTTCGAACGCCTCTTCCGGGGGCTTGGCGATAATCATATCGGCCTCGGGGAAGCGCTGTTTATTGGCGAACTCCTCGCGGTCGTCGGTGATGAACAGCCGGAATCCCAGCGACTTGGCATGCGCGGCAATGGCCTTGGAGACGTGTCCTCCACCGCAGATAACTAGCTGTGGTGGCGTGGTGAACGCCTCGACGAAGTACTCGGCGCCGCTTTCGGCGATGATGTACTCGTTCTTGCCGTGGACCATCAATTCGATGGCTTTGTCCTTCGCCGCGTCGTCCATCTCGGAGTCGCCCAGAGTGCCCTCGGTGAAGCCGTCCTCGCGGATGAACATCTTGCCGCCGAGGGGAACATTGCTGCCGGGGACAGGCTTGATGAGGTTGGCGACGGCCACGGCTCCCTCGCCCCGATATGCCGCGTCGATCTCTTTGGCGTAGTCGAGGTAGTCTTCGGGCTTGTAGACCGGATCGATCAGGAAGAACATCGTCCCGCCGCAGACCAGGCCATCCTCGGCAGCCAGGTCTTCGTTCAGGTTGTACTCGCGGTACTGGGCGTTGCCGCCGCGCTTCATAAGCTGGGACGCGGCGAACCAGATATCGCCCTCCACGCAACCTCCGCCCAGCGTGCCAACGCCAGAGCCGTCCTTTCGGACCAGCAGTTTGGCGCCCGGCTTCTGAGGCGTCGAGCCTTTGGTGCGAATCACTGTGGCGACCACAAGTTGGTCGTCATTTTCAAGAAGATTAACTGCCTCGCGGAAAACGTCCTGCATCTCGGTTCCCCAACTCCCTTGTGCCTAAAAAATGCTACGTTTGACCTTCTTCTAGCTTATCAAGTTGGATGCGGGTAGGCAATCGGGTTTCTGCATTGGTCTGAACCGGACCATGAGCGATAATTACCACAAACGATTTGAGCAAGCAGCAGAAAGAGGCAACCATTGAAGATCGGACTTATAGGCGCGGGACGAATCGGAGCATTCCACGCTCAAACCCTGGCTTCGCAGGCTGACATCACTGAGCTTCGCATCGCAGATGTGGACGTGGACCGGGCTAAATCAGTGGCCGAAAGTACAGGAGCAAGCACAGCCACTGATGCTGACGAACTGGTCAGGTGGGCCGACGCCATCGTCATCGCTGCCTCCACAGACACCCACGCCGACCTGATAACCCTGGGAGCGGAAGCCGGGCTTCCCGTCTTCTGTGAAAAGCCGATAACCCTCGATCTCGAGACCACCAATCGGGTGTTGGAGCGGGTGAACACGGCGGACATTCCCCTGCAAATCGGATTTCAACGGAGGTTCGACCCGGGATTCACCGCCGCCCGCGATATGTTGGCATCCGGGCAACTGGGGAGGCTCTACATGGCCAAACTCAACACCTACGATCCAGAGCCTGCTCATGATGCATACATCAAGGTCAGCGGCGGAATGTTCGTGGACATGTTGGTCCACGATTTCGACCTCATCAGGTGGGTTTCCGGTCAAGAGGTGGTCGAGGTGACGGCAGCAGGCAGGGCGCTAACTGGCAACCCCGCCTTTGAGCAGGCTGACGACGTTGACACCGCAGTTGCGGTCCTTCAATTGGCCGACGGCGCGATGGCTGTGGTGTCCGGTGTCAGGCACGATCCCCGTGGCTACGATGTCCGGCTGGAGATGCACGGCTCCCGAGACGCCGTTGCGGCAGGCATCAACGCCCAGATGCCGCTGAAACTTCTGGACGACAACGACCAGTGGGAAAACGGCAACGAACACCAGACATTCTTGGAGAGGTTCGAATCGTCCTATCGCCAGGAACTGAACACATTCCTGAAGGTGGCCCAGGGTCAGATGGATTCTCCCTGCACCGGCGAGGACGCCGGAGAAGCGCTCCGATTGGCTCTGGTGGCAAAGAAATCCCTCCGCGAGCGAAGGCCCGTCCTGGTGGAGGAAATCCGATGAAGACTTTACGCGAACGCCTCGCAGCAACCGGTCGAGATTGTGGTACCATTCGCCTCGTCTCAACGATGGTCAACTCGGGAAGTTCCGGGCTGATGAATGACGCTGGGACCAGCTTTCCACGGAGGCAGGAATGACCACCACCAACCTCAACCCCTTCACCTCGGCGACGGCGATGCTGCAGATGCTGAGAGAGCTTCGTCTATCGTCGGTCGAGTTGCTTGAAATGCACCTCCAACGCATCCAACGTCTTAACCCAGCTATCAACGCCATCGTGATTCCGGATTATGAGAACGCCCGTGAGGCGGCTGTGAAAGCAGACGAGTATAGATCAAAAGGTGATTGGAGCCCGCTGCTGGGCCTGCCGCTGACGATCAAAGATTGTATTGACGTGCAAGGACTTCGGGGCACGGCAGGGGTAGAGGCGTTCGCCGAGAGGGTCCCAGATGCCGACGCTCAGATCACGGCTCGCGCCCGTCAGGCCGGAGCGGTCATCATGGGCAAGACCAACGTGCCGCCTATGGCCGCCGACTTGCAGGCCAATAACCCCATATTCGGCAGAACCAACAACCCCTGGAATCTGGAACGCACGTCGGGAGGCAGCACCGGAGGCGGCGCCGCGGCGCTGGCCGCCGGGCTGACCCCGCTGGAGTTTGGCAGCGACATAGGCGGTTCCATCAGGATTCCTGCGGCATTTTGCGGCGTCTATGGACACAAACCCAGCGAGACGGCCATCCCTCGAAGCGGCCATTTTCCAGGCAACCCGCTCCCAAGTCCGGGCGCGCTCATGGGTGTTCAAGGTCCGTTGGCTCGCACCGCCCAGGACCTGATGCTGGCGTTCAGCGTGGTCTCGGGCCCGGACGTTGGCGAAGACGCGGCCTGGAGACTCGACAGCCCCGCGCCGAGGCATGAGAGCCTCGCCGACTTCCGGGTGGCTGTCCTTCCTAGAATCCCGTGGCTGCCCGTGGACTCGGAGATACTCGCCGCGCAGGAGAACCTCGTCGTCGAACTCAAGAATGTTGGGGCAACCGTCGAGGAGGCACAACCGGAACTGTTCGCCGATATGCGCGCTCACCATGAACTTTATTCTTCGCTGCTCACAGTGTTGACCTCAGTCGGCAGGCCTGCGGAAGCCCGCCAACGTCTGGCTGACGGTATGCGAAATAGCTCGGACATGTTTGGCGATGCGGGCGCGCGTGGCCTGGAGGCCAGCGCATCAGACCTGCTGGTATGGCTGGGCCAGCGAGAGAAGTTCCGGCAGTCGTATCGGGATTTCTTCCGCAGTTGGGACGTGCTTCTGGCGCCTATCACCATCGTTCCCGCCTTTCCTCATACCGACCTGCCCTGGCCTCAGCGGACCGTGGATGTTGATGGGCAAGCCGAAAACTATGGCCTGCAAACAGTCTATCCGGCGGTCGCCACTCTCTGCGGCCAACCGGCAACAGCATTCCCGGCTGGCCTCACCCGATCAGGACTGCCCATCGGCCTTCAGGCCATCGGACCCTACCTGGAAGATAGGACGTCGATTCAATTCACCTCATTATTGGAAAGAGAGTTTGGCGGTTTCCAATCACCGCCGGGATACGACTAGCTCCTCCGATTACATAATTCCCTGACACATAAAAACCTGATAACTGACGGCTGAATTCCTGGTAGCCATGTTGACACTCGACGCCCTCCGGTAGAGAATTGGCCCTGTCGCCTAATGGCGAGGAGGTTGATTAATGCCGCTGCTAGCCCTTGAGGGTGTTCGAGTTCTGGAAGTCACGGACGGTATCGCCGGGCCGTACTGCGCCAAGTTGCTGGCCGATTCTGGCGCGGAGGTCGTCAAGATCGAGCGCCCTGGCGCCGACAGCATGACCCAACGTCAGTGGGCAGGCCAGCGACCAGATACCACACTGACCGTCGAAGACACCGCGCTGTTCCTCCACCTCAACACAGACAAAAAGAGCGTCGCTCTGGACCTGGAATCCGCCGATGGCCAGAGCGTGTTTCGCAGGCTGGTGGCGGAAAGTTCTATCGTGGTCGAGAGCCTCGCTCCCGGTCGAATGGAGTCGTTGGGGATCGGCTACGACAGCCTGAAAGCGCTGAATCCCGGTCTCGTTATGACCTCGGTCACGCCCTATGGTCAGACCGGGCCATACAAGGACTACCAGTACACCGAGCTTACAGTGTTTGCCACGGGCGGCGGTATGCACCGCGAGGGGATTCCCGAACGACACCCCCTGATGTACGGCGGCGAGATCGCCCAGTATTTTGCGGGGACAGCCGCCGCCTCGGCGACGATGGGCGCGTCAGTGGGCGCTCTGCTGACCGGAGAGGGCGACTGGATCGACATTTCCATGATGGAGTGCATGGCAGGCCACCCTCACCAGATCGGCAGGCGCGCTCCTTTCGCCTATAACGGCGAGTTGGATGCCCGCCGAGAGCCTCGGACCTCCGCCGCTGGAGGTCGGGAACCCTACGCTGTGGGGACATTCCGCTGCAAGGACGGCCACATGAGTTTCCTTCCCCTGGGGCCGAGGATGTGGCCCAACATCGCCCGCATGATTGGCAAACCCGAGCTTATGGAAGACCCAAGATTCAACTCTCCTGATCTTCGAACCGAAAACCGCATCGAGCTTGAGGCCATTTTCCAAGAGTGGTTGGACAGGCACACGCGCGCCGAGGTCTTCGACGCCACCAACAGGGCCGGAATTCCCGGCGGCCCGGTGCTGACCCCGCCGGATATCATGGCCGACGAGCATTTCCTGGATAGAGGCTTCTTCCAAGAGATCGAACACCCGGAGCACGGCGCGCTCTCGTATCCGGGCGTGCCCTTCGGCTTTTCAGATGTCGTCGAGACCGACGGGTCCGCGGCTCCAGCGCTGGGGGAGCACACTGTTGAAGCGCTACAGGCGGTGGGAATGAGCGAATCCGAAGTATTCTCGCTACGTCAGGCAGGTGTCATCTCTTGATGAAGTCAGAAAATGCCAAAAGACCCCTGGCAGGCATTCGAGCTTTGGAGCTTGCCGAGATATGGGCGGGGCCGTATTGTGGCGCGCTGTTGAGCGACATGGGCGCGGAGGTGGTCAAGGTCGAGTCTGTTCAGCGCATATCTCGTGGGCCGATCAAACCCAGTCCCGGCGCTCCGGGGTATCCCGACGGCGAACCGGGGGAGCGGCCCTGGAATCGAAGCGCCAACTTCAACGTTCTGAATCGCAACAAGCAGAGCATAACTCTGGACCTCACCAGCACCGAGGGCGTCGAGGTCTTCAAAGAGTTTGCGTCAGTCAGCGACGTTGTGTTCTGCAATTCCGCCTTCGGAGTCATGGAGAAATTCGGGCTGGGGTACGAGGAACTCAAGCAGGTCAAGCCGGACCTGATCGTGCTGTTCATGCCTGGATACGGCAACACAGGCCCGTACAAACGCATCCGAAGCATGGGCATGTCCATCGACGCCGTTTCCGGTCACTCTTCGCTTCGCGGGTACCCTGACCTGGATCTGGAAAGGCTCTCGCCTGTGCATCATCCAGACGCTGTGGGAGGCGTGATGGCGGCCTTCGCCCTGTGCGCCGCGATCCACAATCGAGCCCGCACCGGCAAAGGGCAGTTCATCGACATCTCGCAAGCCGAGGCGTTCGTCCCTCACCTGGGGGAGGTATTTCTTGAATATGGACTCACTGGCGAACCCAGAGAGCGCCGAGGCAACCGTCATCCGGCGATGGCCCCACACGGAGCCTATCCGTGTCGAGGCGAGGACGCTTGGGTCGCTATCTCTGCGCGCAATGAACAGGAGTGGCGCGACCTGTGCCAGGTCATGGGATTGCCCCAACTGGCCGACGACCCTCGGTTCTCAACTCTGGAGTCTCGACTGAACAACGCAGACGCCGTGGACGCCGAAATCGCGCGTTGGACTTCTGGAAGAGATCATCGCGAGGTCGCGGACATTCTGCAGGCTCGTGGGATCCCGGCGGGGCCGGTCCTCGACTGCAATATTGACACCTATGACGACCCGCACCTCCAGCACCGGGACTACTTCCAAACCATTGTGCATCCCGACGCTGGGACTCACCTGCTCAGCGGCCCTATGTGGAAGAGCGCCAACGGGTCGAAGCCGCGTCACGAGCCGGCCCCTGGCCTGGGCCAGCACAACAACCAGGTGCTGGAGGAAGTGCTGGGATTCACCGCCGACAAGATGAAATCTCTGGAGCGAGAAAACATCATCGGAACAGTGCCTCTTGAAGGCTCGGACATGGGCGGCGTCCGGCGCGTGCAACGAGGCGTTTAGCCCCTTCTTCCGAAATCCATTTCCCCAAACCCCAACGTACATTACGCATCCGATAGGCAAACTTTTCCCTTTTTGGAGGCTGTAGTCCGATGCGTAATCACAAATTGACGGGAGTGGCGGTGGCGTTGTCGATCTTGGCGGTTTCTACGTTCTTAATCTCAGGAAACATTGGGATATTACCAAGCTCAGTGTCAGCGTCGCCCTCGTTGCAGGTGGCGCCTCAACAAGTGGATGTCTCGCTGGAGGAATGGGCCGTAACTCCTGGCCCACTCTCGATCAACGCCGGCGACACGGTGACCTTCAACATCTCGAACGTGGGCAGGTTTGGCCACGCTCTTGAGGTCAGCGGCAACGGAATTCATGGACATTCGGATACCATAGGCGGCAGCTCGACAACCACGATGAGCGTGAGTTTCGAGTTCAGCGGCACATACACGATTCTGTGTCCCATACCAGGCCATGAACAGCGAGGCATGGTGGGCGAGATCACGGTAGGTGGCGCGAATCCCGCTCCGGCGTCCGACGCATACATGGGCATACCGTTGATGCGCCTCAGTCCTCGGTCCGGGACGGTAGTTCCCGGCGCCAGCCAGGACGTCAGCCTGACGCTGCACGATTTTACGCTGAACGCCGGCGCAGTCGGTGGAGCTAACGTAGCGGGTGAAGGTAATTGGGACCTGTCGTTGGACGGTCAGAGTGTGGCCTCGGTCGGCACAGAATCCTTCACTCTTGAAGGTCTGACTGCTGGATCGCACACCATCACCGCGGCGCTGAGGAACAACGATGGCACGCCTCTTGATCCAGCCGTCGAGGCTTCTGCCACGATCACTGTGGCGACTCAAGTGGATATTGCGCTGGAGGAGTGGGCGCTGATTCCCAGCGCTTTAAGCGTCAATGCGGGCGACTCCGTGACATTCAACATCTCGAACACCGGCAACTTCGGTCACGCTCTGGAAGTTAGCGGCAACGGCATTCACGCCCACTCCGAGACCATAGGCGGCGGGGGCGCCACGACTCTGACCGTGAGTTTTGAGTTCAGCGGCGATTACCGAATTCTGTGTCCGATTCCAGGCCACGAGCAGCGTGGGATGGTTGGCGATTTGACTGCGGTGGGCGCCAACCCCCCGACAGAGCCTGATGCCTACATGGGCATCCCCTTGATGCGCCTCAGCCCACGGTCCGGCTCCGAGCTTGAAGGTGGGACTCAGGACGTGAGTGTCACTCTCCACGACTTCATTCTGAACGCCGACACCATTGGCGCCGCCAACGTGGCAGGCGAAGGCAACTGGGAACTGACTCTGGACGGCACGGCGATGGACCCGCTTGGCGCCGCGTCCATCACCCTCGAAAACCTGGCTGAGGGAGAACACACCATCTTGGCTGCGCTAAAGAATAACGACGGCACGCCACTGGACCCGCCGGTGGAAGCGTCGGGAACATTCACCATCGTGCCTCCGGCAGCAGAGCCTCCCAGCGTGGGTGACTCAACGGTGGCGCCAGGAGTTCTGGCAGGCTTGAGCGTATTCGCCGTGCTGTTGCTCGGGTCTGGCGGGATGCTTCTACGTCGTCGCTCTAGAATTTAGCGTTGTCGCCCAGTGGCACGAGGCTGAATAAATAAGAAACGCCCTTCCGACACCGGCGTCGGAAGGGCGTTTTGTGTCAGTGAGATCGCCTAGCTTATGGGCGGAGGGGCCGAATCGTCATCGGCTGTGTAGATGTGCTGGTTCTCCGAGTTGGTCACCGCCAGCCGCAGAGACGTGCCCTCTCCAACCGAGGAAATGAAGTGTTTCATCCCCTCAGGAACGAACACGATGTCACCCTTCGTCGCCTCGATCAGCGGCCTGTCCTCGCCCACCTTGAAGGTCAGGTCTCCCTGGAGGATTGTCCACCACTCGTTGAAGTCGGGATGCCAGTGGGCGTTGTTGGTCATTCCCTGCCCGTGGGCGATCAGATTGGCCTTGTTGCGCTCGTCATCCAGCAGGGCCGTCGTCCACTTCGGCTCACCGAAACGTTCGAGAAGGGCCTCTCTGGAGTTCAGAAGCATGTTGGGCGGCTCCGCAATGTCGGGAGCGGGTTGCAGGATGCTGCTGCGCTCGCCTCGGGTGTCATGATTGGACCACGGAGCGTTGATGTACATCCTGAGCGATGGTTCAGCGCCCACCGTCTTGATGGCGTGACGCTGGCCTTTGGGACAAATCACCACGTCTCCGGCCTTGGCTCGAAGCTGGGGATAGTCGCCAATCTCCCAGATGATCTCGCCCTGAAGCACAATCCACCACTCGTTGAAATCCTTGTGGATGTGTGCGTCGTTCTCCAATCCGGGAGCGTCGCAAATCAGGCCGACGTTGTTGCGGCCATCAGTGAATAGCCACTCGTGCCAGGGCGGCTCTCCGTGTCTGGCAACGATGTCTGAAATCCGAATGTGCTGTGGCTCTGTGCTCACAGCGCGTGTCTGAGTCATGATGTTGTCTCGCCTTCCTAGAACGCCATCGGGCGCATACTCGCCCGTCCCTCGTCGGGCTGAGACCGATTATATGTTCGAGGGTGGTTGGGGTCAACCGGAATCCTAACCTACCTCCAATCTTTTTGATTTTGAGACGGATATGCGATACACGTTCTATAATGGCGCGTGCCACAATCACCATCTGGAGCAACGCAACATGACCAACCGAAAAACCAACGTCTCCATCCAGGATGACGCATGGCTCATCAACGGAGCGCCCACATACCAGGGCCGAGAATACCAGGGCCACAAGATCGAAGGGCTGCTCCTCAATAGCCGGATGGCCAACGCGCTGTTCGACGATACTAACGACCTTACCCAATCCCTCTGGAAGTATCCCGACACCGACGCCTGGGACCCGGACCGCAACACCTCGGAATTCATAGCCGCTCTGCCAGAGTACCGAAGACGGGGGTTGCTTTCCGTGACCGTCAATCTCCAGGGGGCTGCGCCATTCGGGTACTACCGGCTCCCGGAGTTTCGGACACTGATGGATTCACTGGGCATTGACGTTCCCGACGAGACAATGTGGGCGGGCCTTCCAGGGCCGGAGTCTCAGCCGTGGCAAAATTCGGCTTTCGATGCTGAGGGCGGACTGGTCCTCTCTTTCATGGATCGTCTGACCAGTATTCTGGAGGCAACGGACCAGCTTGGGATGGTCGTCATCCTGGGATGTTTCTACTTCGGGCAAGACGAGCGACTGAACGACGAAGACGCAGTGAAACGGGCCGTGACCAACGCCTGCGAATGGCTGTTGGAACACGACCACCGAAACGTCGTGGTGGAGATAAACAACGAGTGCAACGTCCAGCGGTACGAGCATGAAATCCTCCAGCCTCACCGAGTCCACGAGCTTATCGAGCTTGCGAAGGACGTCACGAAGGATGGGCGCCGGTTGCTGGTCGGCACCAGCTACGGCGGAGGTCGAGTGCCTGACGATTCAGTGTGCGCCGCCTCAGACTTCCTGCTGATGCACGGCAACGGCGTGACCGACCCCAACCGCATCGCTGAGATGGTGGACCAGGCCCGCGCTCTGCCGAGCTATCGGCCCATGCCCGTCCTGTTCATCGAGGACGATCATTTCAACTTCGACCAGCGATCGAACAATTTCGTGTCTGCGCTGTCGCGGTACGCCTCTTGGGGATACTTCGATCCCGGAGAGGGCGCAGGCGGAGGGGCGGCATCGGGAGACTACGTCGAGGGCTACCAGAACGTGCCCATCAACTGGGGCATCAACACTCCCAGAAAGCAGGCGTTCTTCGACCTTCTCCAGAAAGTGGTCGGAGTTTAAGCGTGAAATTCGCGCTGTTCACCCACATCGCGTGGCCGGAGGGAACTGATCAGAAGATGCTCATGGACGAGGCCGCCGAGCAGGTCATCCACGGCGAGAGCCTGGGATTTCACAGCGCATGGCTCGCCGAGCACCACTTCTCCCGCTACGGAATAGGATCGTCACCGCTGGTGGTTGCCGGGGCAATCGCCGCTCAGACCAAGACAATTCGCCTGGGAACCGCTGTCCTGATTCCCCCACTGCACAATCCCATTCGACTGGCCGAGGACACCGCCACCGTTGACGTTATCAGCAACGGACGCCTAGACGTGGGGTTCGGACGAGGCAGCGCAGCTTACGAGTTCAACGCCTACAGCATCGATCAGACCGACAACCGCGCGATGTTCCAGGAGGGAATTCAGACCATTACCGACCTGTGGACGACGCCTGACTA
Organism: SAR202 cluster bacterium; assembly: GCA_030743915.1. GTDB lineage: Bacteria > Chloroflexota > Dehalococcoidia > Lucifugimonadales > UBA1123 > UBA1123. The sequence continues at coordinate 14,840 of JASLRP010000206.1, forward strand.
CTCCCACGATGGCAAATACTACAAGGTTGACCACGCCACGCTGGTGCCCAGTCCAATCCAAAAACCGCACCCGCCCATCTACATCGCCGTGTCACGCACTATCGAGACGCTGAAGTTTGTAGCGGGAACCGGCTATCCAATCTGCATCGGGGTAACGTCGGACACAGAGAACGCTCTGTCGCTTTGCAAACAGTACGAAGAATTGTCCCAGGAGTCGGGGCACAACGTCCCGATGTCTGAGATTCCCTTCTTCAGATACTTTTACGTTGGGGAGACGGAGGAGCAGGTCAGGAACGACACCCGCCCCGCGCTTCAGTGGGCGGTGGATATGGTGAGCTGGCGAGCGACCTTCACGCAAGGGAGCGAGGTCGGACATCGGATCGACGACTGGCGCGAGACACGCGCCGACGCTCCGCCTGATCTTGAATACGTGGCCAAAAACCGCGCCGTTTTTGGAACACCTGAACAGATCGTCGCGCAACTCAAGGAGTTACAGTCCCAGGGCATCGAGTATTTCGGTTGCAACTTCGCCTTCGGCGGCATGCCCCACGGCAAAATCATGAGGTCGATGGAACTTTTCTCGAATGAGGTGATGCCCCACTTCGCACAATCGAGCGCATTGGTCTCCTTGCGTCGTTTCTAAAGCTATTGCCTCTATAATGCGTGCATGAGATGGTTACTTGGTAGCCTGATTGTCATTTTGGCCGTGGATTGTGGTCTCCCAACACATGTCGAGCATGGGGCGGGAGATGATGTGATTCTTGGTGTGAATTATTTCCCGTGGTACGGCTTCGAGCCTGGCACTGGGATCAGTGTGGGTGGCCTGGGTTCTGAGCATTGGAATTCCAATATCATAGATAGGGAACGGCGCACAGGCGCGCTACTTGGCATCTATGATCCGGTCGTTGTGACACCGGAGTTGGGTTTCTACGCATCAGATGATGCCGATGTCATTGCACAGCAAGTGGCGTGGATGCGAGCGACGGGGATAGACGTGGTCATGATCAACTGGTGGGGCTGGGGAGACGATGACCTGAACGGAGTGGAGGATAACTCGGGTCGGGCTGCAATTGAGAGAGCAACTAAGGCACTGTTCAGTCACATTGAGCAGTTTGGCGGGGCGATCAAAGCATTCATTCAGTCTGAAAACTGGATGGTTCCTGCGGAACAGTGGGACGCA
>JASLRP010000207.1 GCA_030743915.1 SAR202 cluster bacterium
TGTGGTTCGGCATCTTGTTGAACGGGATCGCGTTCGCCATCCTGACCCTGTTCGCCAACTCACTCAGCGCGGCGCTCACACTCAGCGCCACTCTGTTTTACGTGTTCGTATATACCAAGGGACTCAAGCGAAGCACTCCACAGAATATCGTGATTGGCGGCGCGGCGGGGGCGATTCCCCCCGTGGTCGCATGGGCGGCGGTTACAGGTGAGGTTGGCATTCCTGCTCTGATCCTGTTCGCCATCGTGTTCCTGTGGACACCACCCCACTTCTGGGCGTTGGCCCTGCTTTTGAAGGACGACTATGCAGACGCGGGTGTGCCGATGTTGCCGGTGGTCGCGGGTGTCCAGGCAACCAAAGTGTCGATTTTCCGCTATAACTGGCTGCTCTTCGCTTCGTCGCTGGCGCTATTCTTGACTCGATCCGTGGGATATGTGTATCTCGGCGGGGCCTTGGCCCTGGGCTTGGGGTTCGCCTACTACACTTACCGACTCTTGCGACTGCCTGATGTGGAGGGCGCCAAGGCCGCGTACCTCTACTCACTCGCATACCTCGGCCTGCTCTTCGTTGTCATCATCGTGGACAGCGTCGTTCACAACTTCTGACGAGCAATCGAGGACAACCCTCTCTCTCTGCGCAGAGCAGGACTGCGTTCTTGAACTCGCCTGGTCCCTCCACAATTACGCGAACAGGCTCCTAACGAGACGCTCCGAGAAGCTCCCTCCGTCGAACCTCGCCACTTCGCGAATATCGAGACGGCTGATTCTAGGAGGTTCTACTGGACCAGGTTGTTCACGAAGTAGAGGTCAAACACATCTATGAACACGAATTCGGGGATAGCTGAGAGCGCCAAATTCTGATCGAACAGGGCCAAGCGATGAAGTTGGGACGTTCGTGTCCAATCTGTCGATCTTAAAGGAGCTGTGCGCTGCGTGGGGGGCATAACCTAACCTGCCGCGGTGCCCCATACCGGCTTCGAGGAGGCCAGGGAGGGAGGGCGTTTAATGCCTAGACCCGCTAAGGGCCGAAGAAGCGCATCTCGTTCGTCCTAGCCGTTTTTCTCCACAGCATCAGAGGTGTCCTGACTCGCAAGACGGTCCTCCAACTCTGAGATGCGCTTTGCTGTCGCCCTCTCCTGCCCAAAGCGCTCTGTAATGTCACGCACGATGGCTGCCACGCCCTGGAGAGCGCCGTCACTGCCTTCCAGCGGGACTATTGTAAACTCCAGGGAAATGCGCGTCCCATCGTTCTTGACGCTTGGCACAGCCAACATGTCATCTGTGTACTTGGTGACGCCCGTGGCCATGACGTTGCGGTACCCGTCCCAATGCCGCTCTTGGAAACGCTCCGGGATGATCAGGTCCAGGGTTTTCCCCAGAGCTTCGTCGGCGTGATAGCCGAAGATGGCTTCAGCTCCTGAGTTCCACAGTCGGATTACGCCGTCCACGTCAGCGAATATTATGGCATCTCGGGCTTTATCCACGATCTGCCTGTACACTTGCTCCGAGGGTCGAGAATCAACGTCGCGCATATATTCACCAACTCTCCTCGTGATTCGGTGGCTCCGTCCGAGGCGATGCTCTTCCAAGAGACCTGAACGCCGCGTTCGATTTCCTGCTATCTCGGCGGCGCGCTTCTGTTGCAACAATCGGGAGCTTAGCATCGAGCCCACACACTGTCAATGCAACCGTGGTCCCCTCGGACGCCATGCCTATTTCCACCTGCGACGGCGGTCAGCATTGCGACCATGCGGGCATCGGCCCTGTTCGCATGAGGAGCAAAAAAAGTGACTGCAAATGTCCGCGCAATCGTCGATGGAAAGGATAATGAAGCCGCCCAAGATTGTTGTCGGAATCATCCCGGAGAATATCGAAAATCCGCTCTGCTGAAGCTCAACATGCATCCCAGGGTGTTCCAGGAGCGTCTCAGACACAGCACGATCGCCATCACACTGGGCATTTTTTCACGTGATGCCGACCGTTCAGGCCGAGGCTGTTAGCCGGTATGACGCCGCTGTTTCAAAGGTTTCGTGAAACTCAATGTTAGCCAAACGCCGTTTTCCATGTCGACAAAAGTTGGCATTTTACGCCTGAGAGAGTGGCTGCCCGGCCAGGATTCGAACCTGGGTCAGCGGAGCCAAAGTCCGCTGTGCTACCACTACACCACCGGGCATTAGACACGAAAACGGAGGGCTGGCAACCCACTGGTTAGCATTCTGCTGACGTTTCATCTTCGCGAGTCAGCGCGTCTGGCGACACAAACGTCGATGACCTCGTGTCATTGGGGACGTGAACGACTTCGCGCTGAGCGGTTATATTGTAACGCCGCGCTGCACACGCTCGCAAATGCTTGAGAGGCGCTGAGTTTGTATCAGATTGCCCGGCGCTCGTCATGCTGAGTGGAGGGGAAGCATCTGGTCGAATGTGGAACAAGCGTTGTCGTGCTGGCGACCAGATTCTTCACGCCCGTTCAGAATGGCGAGTCCTGACACCTGCCAACCAGGAACCCTATTTTCATACCAATGACATGGTCCAGTAAGGGTCGATCTTGGTCTGTGCCAGGGTGTTGGCTCTCGACCGACTAAATTCATACAGGCTCAGGGGCGCTTTTGGCCTCGCCGGGAGTTACGAAGATAACGACTCGACGTCATCGTCCAGGCGTTGGGGCCGGGACTGGGCCTCTCTCCAGTTGGTCAGCAGATTCTTGACCTGGGCCACAAAGTCGTCCAGGTCGAAGGGTTTGGTCAGGTATCCGTTGGCTCCCAGATGACGGACGGTGTCGGCGTCGCTGTGTTCACCCAGGTCTCCGGTGATTATCAGAATCGGAACCTCGGACATTCTACGGACCCGACGGCACAACTCCCGACCATCCATTTCGGGCATGATCAGATCGGTCACCAGGACATCAGGCTCGCTGAGCTGGAATTTTTCAAATGCTTCTATGCCATCAGCGGCAGTCTCAACATCGTAGCCTTCGGTCTTCAAAGTTAACGAAAGCAAAAGCCTTATCGAGTCGTTGTCGTCAACGACGAGTATCTTGGGAATCATTGATTATCACTATCGGGCGCTCGCGATTATAGGCGGGCGGTCCTGAGCGCGAGTATTCGCGCCGCCACAACCTGCCCACGGAATGCTCAAGCTGAGGAACGCGCAGGAATCAGACGCGACTTTCCACCGGCTCCTCAATGATGTTCAGGCGCACGGCCGCTTCGTGGAAGTTCAGCGTCCAGCCCACGCCGAAAATATTGGGAGTGAACAACCGTCGGTCTTCAGCGTTCCAAACGCGCTTCTTGGCGCGTTCGATAGTCGGAATCCTGAACTCGAAAGGTATGTTGTAGTACCTTCCGTGACTCTGCTTGGTGCGATAGGCGTGGATGGCGGCGGCTATCGTAAATATGGTAACTATGGTCCGCCACACTGACATCATGCGTTTCATTAAATACCCCTTCCCTTTGTTCGCAGATTGTCTGCCCGCGGCCAATCCTCGCTCTTTGTATCCAAGTGCCCACGGCCGCGTGGCATTAACTTCAACTTAACTATACCGCAACCTCAGTCTATGGTGTTGGAATGTTTTCGACTGGCCAAGGCCATCAGGGTGTCAGGATTTGCTGGTAGTCGTTATACGTAAACGCTCTGATAGAATCGTAGCATTGTAATCTGCTTGGAGGCGGCACGATGTCAGGATATGTAGCGCTGGTAGGTGGAGACGAGTTCAGGCCGGGGTGCGAGGATTTCGACCGCGCAATGCTGGAAGCCACGGGGGTTGCGCGTCCGAAACTTCTGGTTTTGCCCACAGCGGCTGCCCATGAGAATCCGTCCAGAGCGGCATCCAACGGAGTGGGGTACTTCTCTGAGCTTGGCGCGGACGCATCTCCACTAATGGTCGTGGACGGCGCCAGCGCCAACGACGAGGGCATAGCCTCCGAGGTTGAGGACGCCCACGTCATCTACATGACCGGAGGCAACCCTGCCCACCTTCTGGACAGCCTGAGCGGCTCTGTTCTGCTGGCCCGAATGACCGACGCTCTGGAGCGCGGAGCCGTGATCGCAGGCTCCAGCGCAGGCGCGATGGTCATGGGTAGTTGGATGCGCTTTCGACAGTGGCGCGAAGCCCTGGGAATCGCCGAAGGCATCGCGACGTTGCCCCACCACGAACGCGCAGACTCGCCCACGGTCGCAAAAGAGCTGGCCTCCACGACTCCCAATGGCCTTCGCGCCGTGTTCGGAGTCTGCGGACGCACCGGGTGTCTCGGCTCGCCGGATGGCAGGTGGACAGTTTACGGTCCCGGCGACGTGACCGTGTATCAACAAGGGCAATGGCGATCCTACGGCTCCGGCGAATCTTTCGAGATTCAATAACCGCCAGTCGTGCCAAAAAAGAGACCATACAGGTGGCGCCTGGGACCTTTCCCTGCATGGTCTGGTAATATCGTCGGCTGAATACCTGCGTCACAGAATACGAATCAAAGCCCGTCATCCCCAACTCGCGCCCATCGAATGCAGGCCTAGCTGAACTTTACGGCGCGCTCCTTGTTCACCAAACGCTCCACGACGCGCCCGCCGATCAGATGCTCGGTGATGATCTCGTCAACATCGTCGGGAGTGATAACGTACCAGGTCGCTCCCATTTCGGCTTTGGGGCCGATTATTGTGATGCTGCCTTCCTCTTGCGCACAGAGGCCGTGCTGACTGGTGCAGCCAACGCCATTGACCGCCACCGTGCTTATCAGTCCGTGCTCGACTATCTGTCGATTGAACTTCTCGCGAATCTCCGGGCCTCCCTTGGAACCACAGTGTTTGCCATCTACAGCGGCATCAACAGTGGCGCATACGAAGACCTGGGCTTTGAAATCTGGCATACTTCTTCTCTCCTATGGATCATGGGTATTTCGTCCTGTCCCCAAGAATCCCAGCTTTTTTGGGCAGGACTGATACATTGTATCAGCGACCCTCCGTCCTCACAACGCAGTATTTGAATCACCGATTTCACCGGCTCGACCGTGCGATTTGCGGGTCCGTCGAAATACAATAGATTTGACCCTCCCCAGACCAGAATCTATAATATCGCCAGTCCAAACCTGCCAAACGAGGCATGATCCAAAAAGAGGGCGCCAATGGCCGAGCTACACCTTACACCTCAGCCGATTATCGACGAGCTGAAGAAGAATGAAGTCACCCATGTTGTGTGGCTTCCCGACAGCGAGACCAACTTCATGTACGAGCGCATGATGTCAGAGTCCAGCCTTGAGCTTGTGCCTGTGTGCCGAGAGGGCGAGACTATGGCCATCGCCGCCGGACTTTGGGTTGGCGGCAAGAAACCCGTTGTGCTGATTCAAAACACCGGCATGTTCGAGTCCGGAGACTCCATTCGCGGCCTGGGTCTGGACATCGGGTTCCCGATGGTCATGATGGTCGGATACAGAGGCTGGACCCGCCACGGCGTTACCAACGACTCTGCCGCCCGATTCACCGAGCCTATCCTCCATGCCTGGGGCATCGACTACTACCTCGTCGAGACCGACGGCGACGTGGACCGAATCTCCAGCGCCTTCGACGAAGCCGAGAAGAAGCAGAGCCCCGTGGCCTGCCTCATGGGCGCCGAGTACGGATAGACCATAACATCGGCCGAACGTTCGCCATGCTGAGCAGAGCGAAGCATCTGGTAGTTTGTGAATCGACTGGTCTTGATGACGACGAGATTCTTCGTTGCAACTCAGAATGGCGTTGCGCTGATACCTGAACCCTGACACCTCCGAGGAAAAACCATGATAAACCTGCACGACGCGATGGCCGCAATCCAGACACGCCGAGACGACGCCATCGTTCTCCCCACGATGACCGGCGGTAAAGGATGGGCCGGAGTGACCCAGAACCAGGCGCTGGACCTGCCAATCACAGGCGCGATGAGCAAGGCGTCCTCAATTGGTCTGGGCGTTGCCCTGGCACAGCCTGACAAGAAAGTCATCGTGCTGGACGGCGATGGCAGTCTGGTGATGAATCTGGGAACTCTGATTACGATATCGGGGAAGGCCCCTGAGAACCTCTACCACTTTGTGATGGCCAACGACGTGTACGCTGTCACCGGAGGCCAGCCCATACCGAACGCCGGAAATTTCAGTTTCTCAGGATTGGCCGAGGCCGCCGGCTTCGCCGCGTCCTTCGAGTTCGACGACCTGGAAGAACTTACGACGCGAATCGACGAGGTGTTCGACACCAAAGGCCCGGTGTTCGTGACCATAAAGTCCATCCCCGAGATTGAGGGCGATGCCGAGGCCGAGGAAATGCATCCCGAACTCCGACCTCGCGGCCTGCCGGTTGCGATGCACGAGCTTCACCAAACGCTGAACGGGTGATTAGGTATCAGCCATCAGGTTTCAGGAATGGGTTGACCGTTCGCTCAGAATTTGGACGTCGGCAATATCAGGCTAATTGAAATAGCAAATCGGGGAGGGTTGTGGACCCTCCCCGATTTATTTTTCCAGACAGTCACGCTGCTATTTGGCTCGGATCACTCCGAGCATGTGGGTTGCCGCCATTCAATCGTTCCAGACGTTGGCATTCTCGAGATTGCCGCCGCCATGAGGAGGCGTGACGCAGAACGGCATCCCGGCGGGGTCTTCCATGATCCATAAGGAGTCGTCGATGTGCTCTAACCTGCGGGCGCCGAGGTCCTCTAACCGTTGCGCCTCTGCGTCCACGTCATCGGACTCGATGTCTAGGTGGATGCGGCTCGGGCTGCCTATCCGTTGCATGCCGACGCTTATCGAGCCCACGTGTCCCCGAAACATCACGTATGGGTTGTCCAGCGCCAGGGGCCACGCCTGCGGCATCCCCAGCGCCTGGCTCCAGAAGCGGGTGGCCGCCTCCATTGTGGCTTCATCGCAATCAATCATAATGGCCGTGAGTTTGCTCCGGTGCATTTCCAACCCTCCCTTTCTCTAAATCCACTGCCCGCGCTGTAGAAGCTGACTATCCCTTGCTTTGGATAGCTCAGAATTGAATTGCCTTCATGATGTGTATTGCAAGGCGGATGCGTTTGCAGTGCAGAAAGTGAGGTTACGGTGCTCTACCCGAACAGCTTCGCTTCCATGTCCAGCACTTTGCCCAGGCGACGTCGGTGGCGTTCCTCGCCGGAGTACTTGGCCGACACGAAGGACGTCGTGATCTCCCGTGCCAGTTCGCCTCCGATGATGCGCGCTCCCAGGCACAGGACGTTCATATCGTCGTGTTCCACGCCCTGGTGGGCCGAGTAGGTGTCGTGGCAGACGCTGCCCCGCACTCCTTTGATCTTGTTGGCCGCCACCGAAGCGCCGACGCCGCTGCCGCAGATCATGATGCCCCGCTGGGCCTGCTGTGAGGCGACGCACTCGGCCACAGCCTTGGCGAAGTCGGGATAGTCGTCCTGAGGCTCCAGTTCATGCGCTCCTACGTCCACGACCTCGTGGCCTGACGATTCCAGAAATTCGGTAAGCTCCTGCTTGAGCACATAGCCGCCGTGGTCGGCCCCTATCGCAACGCGCATGTTGTCATATCCTCTATTTGAGTGCTGTATAGTCTGTTGGTTAGAGTTTAGTTTTCTCCCGATGAAGGCGTCAACCGTTTTGGCGCAGGCTAACCGTAACTCATCCCCCTTTTGCATCTGATGGTGAAACTTCATGGAACGCAACAGCGATTCCCCAGGGCGAAGAATACCTTCGCCAGAAAAAAACCTGTGGCGAAACGCCGACTTTCTGAAGCTTTGGTCGGCGCAGACCGTGTCTGTCACAGGCTCGCTGCTGGGCGCGCTCCAGTTCACCGCGATTCTGACTCTGGACGCCACGCCCGTCCAGATGTCCGCGTTGACCGCCGCCGGAGTCCTGCCCGCCCTGCTATTCGGTTTCGTGGTCGGGGCATGGGTGGACAGGCTGAAGCGACGGCCCATCCTCATCGCCGCAGACCTGATCAGAATGGCGTTGTTGGGTTCCATACCGGTGGCCTGGGCCATCGACATGCTGCATATTGAGCAGCTATACGTCGTCGCTTTCTTCCACGGGCTGATGACGATATTTTTCGATATCGCCTATCGCTCTTACCTGCCATCGCTGGTGGACTCAAGAACGCTGGTGACAGCCAACAGCCGCCTGTCGGCCACAGCGTCTGCCGCAGAGGTGGGAGCCTTCAGCCTCGGTGGATGGATCGCCCAGTTGTTCTCTGCCATCGTCGTCACGGCGGTGGACTCGGCGACGTTCCTGGTGTCGGCGCTTCTGCTGTTCTGGATTCGACGTCGAGAGCCAACCCCAGCGCCAACAACCCAAACGCCCGGCATACGCAGAGAGATAATCGAGGGGCTGAAACTGGTTTTCGGCAGTCCGGTTCTCAGGGCAATTGGAGTCAGCAAGGCGGCGATGGGACTGGCTGGAGGCATAATAGGCACGCTAATTGTACTGTACGGGATCGAAACTCTGGGCTTTGAGCCGGGAGTTCTGGGGACGATTTTTGCGGTGGGCGGCGTGTCCTCGATTGTTGGAGCGCTCAACGTCGGACGCCTGACTCGGCGTTTCGGTTTGGGCAGAATGCTGGTCGTCGGGTTCCTGATTTACGGAATCTCTGGATTCCTGATTCCGTTGGCTCGCGGGCCTCTGTGGACAGCCGGAGCGATATTGACAGCCGCCCAGCTATTCGACTTCAGCATGACATCCTATGAGGTCAACGAGATGAGCCTGAGACAGTCTGTGACACCCCAGAGACTGCTGGGACGGGTCAACGCCAGCATGGAAGTCACGATGCTGAGTTTCCAGTTGCTCGGCGCGCTGTTGGCCGGAGCGCTGGCTGAAACTGTGGGGATGAGATGGGCGCTGTTTGTCGGCTCGTCCTTCATGGTGTTTGGCGGCGTGTGGTTGCTGTTGTCTCCCATGTGGAGGATGGGCGTCGTTCCCGACTCCGAACTCGGCCAGACAACGCTTGACGCCTGCAAGTGATAGAATCGTCGTTATCACCTTGAAACGCCCGATGTATGGCAGCCCTGAGCCACGCCTTAGCAGAGTATTAGGAGACCAGAATTGGCAGTAACGCAGCTTGATATAACCAGCAGCGCGCCCCCTTCGCGGACGGCGAGTCCTTCGGAGACGTGGGGCCTTATAACCTCCTGCAGGGCACGGCTCACTTCACCGTGGACCCGGAGCATCCCAGGAACGAGGCCATTAACGACCTGGAGTTGGCTCCGAGAGATTCCGATGGACAGGTGCGGTTCTCGGCAGATTTTGCCATGCTTCAACCCGCCGACCCGGACAAGGGCAATCGTCGTGTCATCTTCGACGTGGTGAATCGAGGAAGAAAGACCGTTCTTTCACTCAACAGCAGCCCTCGGGCCATTGATCCCAGCGCGCCGCTGGATCCTGGCAACGGTTTCCTGATGCGCCACGGATTCACCGTCGTGTGGTGCGGATGGCAGGCCGACGTTCCCTTCGAGGATCCGAACCTCATCGGGTTGCAGGCCCCCGACGCTCTCGGACCAGACGGTGGCCCGCTGACCGGACGGATGCTCTGCCAGTTCCAGTCCAACGAAACGACCAGCGTGTTCCTGCTGGCAGACCGCCAGCATAACGCCCATCCGCCTGTGGACGTTGACGACCCCAGCGCCACGCTGACTGTGCGAAACCATCCCAACGAGCCAGGCACGGAGATTCCCCGCGACCAATTCTCCTTCGTCCGCGTCGAGGATGAACAGATCGAGCCGGAGCCTAACCACGTCCATCTGCCATCGGGCTTCGAAGCCGGGAGAATCTATCAACTGGTCTATAACACCAAAGGCAGCGCTATCGTCGGTCTGGGCATGGCTTCGGTCAGAGATATAAACTCCTTCCTCAAGCACGGCTCAGAAGAGGCAGGCAACCCCTGCGCTGACAACATCGACTACGCATACGCTCTGGGCATCTCTCAGAGCGGCCGGTTCCTGCGCTCGTACCTGTTCAACGGACTGAACGAGGACGAGGAAAATCGCATGGCCCTGGATGGCATAATCCCCCATGTGGCCGGCGGGATGCGGGGAGAGTTCAACCTGCGCTTCGGCCAACCCTCCAAGGACGTGTGCTTCATCATCCCGGAGCTTTTCCCCTTCACCGACACCGAGCAGACAGACCCTATATCGGGCGAGACAGGCTCCATTCTGGCAAAGCTGGAGGAGCGGGACAATCAGGTGCCCAAGGTGATGTTCATGAACACCTCGGCAGAGTACTGGCGAGGCGACGCCGCGCTGATTCATACCAATCTTGAGACGATGCAGGACGCCGACCAACACGAGAACGTCCGCCGCTATCATCTGGCTGGAACCATGCACGGCTCCGGCGCTTTTCCTCCGGAGACCATTCGAGCGATGGACGGCCTCAAGGGCCAGTTGCCCTACAATTCGGTGGACTATTCTCCCTTGATGAGAGCGGCGTTGATAAATCTGGACAGGTGGGTCAGCGGCGAAGCTCCCGCGCCCGACAGCCTGCACCCAAGCCTGGACAAGGGCACGGCGGTCGAGTCCCGAACCCTGAAGCAGAAGTTCGACAGGATTCCCGGCGTTGACTCTCCGCCGGCTGTCACACGGGCCATGAAATTGGACTTTGGCCCCGAGGTCGCTCAGGGTCGAACGCTGAATCTCCCTCCAGAGCATGGCGACGAGTATCCGGCGTTAGTGTCTGACGTGGACGAGGACTGCAACGAGACCGGCGGCATTCGCCTGCCTGACCTGACCGTCCCTC
>JASLRP010000208.1 GCA_030743915.1 SAR202 cluster bacterium
CGGTGTAGCCGTCGAACTTGGAGCAACTGCTGCCCAGAGGAAGCCTGGAGACGACTGTCAGGACATACTCGTTGTTCTCGCCTTCGGCGATTTCGATGTTCTCGATTGGGGAAGTGGTCTTCGCCATCGCGGGCGCTTCGGGAGCCTGCGCCACGAAGGAGGCGGCCAGTTCACCGTTGACCGTGACGTTGTAAGTCTCGCCAGCGTTGAAGTCGCTGCCAAGATTGACACTGCTCTCGTGGTATCCGTAGATCGCTGTGCAGGGCATCATCACTTCGGGGCCGGGGACCAGGTTGGTCACTGCGACGTTGATTTCGTTGCCATCACGGGTCATCTCGGCATTGTCGAATTCGGCGCATCCACCGGGCAGGCCGGAGACGATGCTCAGAATGTACTCGTTGTTCTCGTTGCGGGCGACTTCGGTCTTCTCGATGGGAGCGAGGGCCTCGACCTTTTCAGGAAGGGCGTTGGCGGTCTCGTCGATCTTGAAGGATGCGGCCAGTTCTCCGTTGACTGTCACGTTGTAGGTCTCGCCAGCATTGAAGTCGTTGCCCAAGGCGATATCACTCTCGTGGTATCCGTAGATCATCGTGCAGGGCATCATGGCGCCAGGGGCGGGCATCAGGTTGGTCACGGTCACGTTGATTTCGTTGCCGTCACGGGTCATTTCCGCGGCGTTGAACTTGGCGCATCCACTGGGAAGGCCGGAGGTAACCAGCAGGGTGTATTCATCAGGATCAGTCTCGGACTTGACGACCTCGACCTTCTCGATGGGCGCTGGGGCCTGCACATTGTCGGCAAGCTCCTGAGGGTCTGTCGTGGGCGGGACCGGCTTCGGCTCGGGGTTGCCGACCATCTGCAAGACCATGTCCACAGTGTCGGGATTGCCGCGAGTCAGGACCGCGTAGCGGGAGGTGTTGAGGAACATCAGCCTACCCCCGTCGGTTATTCTGGCCGATATTGCGTAAGAGAAGCGGTCGTCTATGTCTGCGGGGTTGTACTCGATCTCGAACTTGGCCGGGACCTGGCCTGGGTTGGTGATGACCTGCTCTCCCAGAGTGAGGGCCGGAGCGTCAGCCCTGGAGACGTCGATCAGCTTGATTTCGATAACTGCGTCCGGTGTCAGCGCGATTCTTTCGCGGTAGGCCACCGATCCTGAGACGATTGCTAGCTCTACTGCTTCGTTGGCGTCTGTGTTGTTGTCGATGTTAGTCGGAGGCAATGGCGGGACGGGCAGGATGTCGCCGATAACGCCCTGTGGGGGCAGTGGCGGCGCTGCTGGCAGGGTCTGGCTGATTGATTCATTTGGGACTTCGCTGGGCGCTGGGCTGGCCGGGGCGCTCTGGCAGGCCACTGCTCCCAGCATCAGGAGTCCTGCGGCGATGGAGACTGCGGTTTTGATCGTGTTGTTCATTTTCTTTACCTCTGTTGTGTTTATCATGTTTTGTGATGTCTTGAAGGCTCTTCAATTAACTAGACGAATGTTGTTTCCGGTTTGTTCCACTGAAATTGATGAATCTGGTGGAATGAAGTGAGGATTTCGTGAGCGGGTTTCGCAGAAGCTTCGACAACAGGGCCTTGGTAGGCAGCCTCACCGAACCTGGAGGTTGGATTGGCATTGCGGACGATAGGCGCGTCCTGCGTTGCATCGATTGCCGAAAGAAGTTTGTTCGTGACACGACAGCTCAGTCAGACGTGTTGCGCCGGTCTGGTCAGAGGGCTAAGATTTCGGAAAGTTACAGTCGATAAACCGTCCTGGCCCAAGCATCGGGTCCGGACAATCGGAAGGAGATCCTGATGGAAGGACGCTACCCCAACGGGTTGCTTCTGGCGATGTCCAGATGCAACGATGCCTCGAAAGAGGACGAGTTCGCAAACTGGTACAACCACACCCACTTTCCTGATGTCACGGACCCCGGAATTTTCGGACACCCCATCCGATGGGCCAACACAGACCCCGGGTCGCCACACGGCCAGTATGTCGCCACCTATGAGACAGATTATGAGGACGTTGCCAACGCCTGGCCAGCCAGTCGAGAAGCATTGATCAAACTGAGACCGGAGGGCGTTCGAGGCTCGGAGTTGGTCGAGGTGGTCTACACGGACGTGTTCAAGCGCACAGGCGGTGAGTTCTCAACATCGGTGAGGCCAACACGTGGCATCCTCATCGTGCTAAGCAACTGCAAGGACCCCTCCAGAGAGGAAGAGTTCAACCGATGGTATGAGGACGTCCACTTCCCTGACATCCTGAACGTCTGCCAGTTTCACACAGCTTATCGGTACGAGAACGTCAACCCGGAGTCCGCCGCCAAGTACCTGGCAATCTACGAGACAGACAACCCCGACCCCTTGAACGCCCGAGAACAGCACCTCGCTCTGATGGAAGGCTGGGGACGTCAGGGCCGCCTGTTCAGCGACATGGAAGTGGTGTCGTCCATGACCGCCCGCCGCGTGTGGCCGAGCCTGGCTTAAGCGACAGCAATTGCCTACTGTTGATACGAGCGGGCGAATTCTTGTCAGTTCACAATCGGTTGGGCGATTATCCACAGGCTGGTGGCGGTGTAGGAGACCATCAGCGCCAGCATCGGGTACTGGCTTTTCAGCGCGCTGGCGTGGTCGGGCATCTCTCGCAGGGAGATGATGTGGGCAACGTACACCGATACGATGTGCCCCACCACGATGGCGGAGACCGATATGTACCACACCACACGAGCGTTTATGGCGTTCAGGTTCAGCCGATAGTCTGCCGTACCCAGAATGTTCCAATCGAACCCGAAGGGGTCCGAGATCAGGGGAATGATTAGCTGACCCTGAAGAATCAGCAGCGAAATGAAGTGGGCTAGATTGTATGCCAACGCGATGGGCACAAGAGAGAACACGAACACTCTGGCCACGTCCACCACCGATGCGTTGGTCCCGGCCAGCTGTCGTATCGCCCAGGAGAACCCCAGATAGACGACACCGAACAGCAGCGGCACAAGGATGAGTCCAATGGTGCCGATGGTGTCCAGCGGATTTCCTCCCCAACTCTCGGCGAGATCAATGGCAGAGTTCTGGATGTTTATCCATGTGGGCGTGTCCTGAAAACCGTCGAAAGTCACCGTCGCCAGCGCCAGCACTACGAAGGCGGCCGTGGCAGTTGACACCTTTCGAGGCAGGGTGAGTCCCACAGCGAAGGGCCGCAGATTCAACTCTCGATGTTCGGCAGTGGCCCGCTCGAAGCACTGGTAGCAGTCCACGCAGTCGGGTTCTGACACGTCGCACGCGACACCGCAGTCTCTGCACAAGCTTCGGTCTGTAACCCGGACCTCGGTGGGCGAGAATCGAGCGAAGAATCCGAACAACACAGTGAACGCTTCTCCGTGTCTCAGCCACTGATGCTTTCCGAAAGCCGCCATGCCCGCCCACGTTATCGCCGAATAGATGATTATCAGAATCGACAGACTGAAGGGCCTCGACGCGCCTGTATAGACGTTTTCCGTCCAGGCGAACAGGAAGAACAACAGCGCGGCAGGCCACACGTTCAGACGTTCGGGATACTCGAACCTCGGAGGTTTGGAATTGTCGCGTTTCAGGACCTTCTGTGCCCATTCGTAGGCAATCTTCCAGGGGTTGAGGGGGACCCAGATGTTGCCCACCAGTGCCGTGACGTATCCCATGCCCACCCACCAGATTATCCAAACAAAGGTGGGTGAGAGATTGTCGATAGGCTCGTCAACGCCAAACAGTCCTACGGCCAGCACCAGCGCGAAGACCGCCACCGCCAGAATCCCGATTGCGGCGCTGAAGACCGGACTCGACAACACTGGCCCCAGAACGCCGACCTTCAGCAGGTTGAGCCTCGGGTATCGGAACTCCGTGGACTCCCTGCCAACAAACAGGCCGATGACCACGAATGATAGCGCGACTGTGGCGCCCGCTCCTATGAGGAACATGTTCAGCGGCACAGGCAAGTCGTAACGCTGTCCGAATCCGTGGGCGTAAGCAGGCTTCGCAAGCAACCCCAGAGCCAGGGCCACTATCGCGAACGTTGTCAGTTTAAGAGCTCTACTCATCAAGTCTCCCAGAGATCGGCCATTTATTTGATAGTTCGAAGGTAGTTGATCAGGTGCCAGATTTCGTCATCGGTCAGTTTGTCTCCCAGCGGAGCCATCGCAGTGCCTGATATTCCATCGTGAATAAACTCGTACAGGGCGCGATCGGGATGAAGCGGAATGTGGACTATCAGGTCTGCCGGAGGCGGATTCAGTCCGGCGGCGGCAGGGCCTGTTCCGCGATGGTCCTCTCCATGACATAGCTGGCAGTTGTCACTGTAACCCTGAAGGCCGATAGCCACCGACTCCGATGTGGGAGGGATGGGATTTCGTTCGGGCAGCCCTTCGCCCTGGCCGGAGAACTGGGTGTTGAATATTAGAACGATTCCGACCATTGCCACCACTATCCCAGGCCCCATGGTCATCGCACCCTTGCGAGTGTACCACCCGCCGCTGGTGATTCCGATTACCAAGGCGATGAATCCAGCCAGCCCCAATTCGACTCCCAGGAACGTCGTGCCTGTCTTCTCCTTGGGGAATATGGCATCGCTCCCCCGTCCTCCTCCAGAAGACACAGCGAAGTTGAACGCAGTGCGGGCATCGAAGGCGTCGGGGCGAGTGACCAGGACCTCAACTCGCCATGCTCCGGCGATGCTGAGCAGTCCTCCGCTCAGCGTCCACTGGCCGTCTCCATTCGAGACCGCGGGGTCAGGCTCCTCGCCCAGATCGGCATCCAGATATGTCAGCCTGACGAACACGTCGGTGGCGTTGGTTATCGGGTTTCCGAATCGGTCTTTCAGATCGACCGTGACAGTGTTCGGGCCGATCTGTCCCGGCTCCACATTTACGGTTATGTCCGCGCCCTCCACGGTGTCCTCGAAGGAGGACAGGTCTTCAACGCCGATGCCCTCTCGTGACGCCACCTGACGGGCCGGTTCAAGCCCTGTGAGAAACCCGGTGGATAACATCGCCAGAATCGCCAGCGCGACTTCTCCGATCACCAGACGCTTCAACCACACGGCGGCGTTTCCAGGTTGGCCCAGTCGCGGCTTGACCCAGAGCAGATTTATCGCTCCCAGAATCAGGAGCAAGGCAACCACGACCAGCTTCGCCACCAACGCCGATCCATAAGGGACGGCCATAGCGGGCAGCGCGGTGACCTGCGCCCACGCGCTGAATATGCCGGTGACTATCAGGACTGCGACGCTCACTGCCGCAATCATCGAGAATCGGGGGACTATGGCTCCCAGCAGGTCTCGACGAGTCCCTTCATCCGGGAGTCGCAGGGCCAGAGGCGTCGCCTGGACCAGGTAGAACAACCCTCCCACCCAGGCGGCAACTGCCACCAGGTGTAGGAAATCGTTAATCATCGCTTCGAGGCGCAATCCGGTGGTTGCGGCGGCGTGACTGGCGAGGCTTAACGTCCACAGCAGGGCGAGACCGATTATCGCCGCCAGTATCCTGAGCATCAGCCTGCGTTTTGGGTCGGAAATCCTGACGCTGGCTCCGAAGGCGACCGCCATCAACGCCAGCAGGATGACGCGCCATAGCCATATCCGTCCCCAACCTGTCTCGGTCACGATGGACTTCAACGGATCGCCCAGAGCGCCGAACACCGACGATTCGAACACCGCGACCGCTTGCATCGTCGCCTGAGCGATGGACGCGATCAATAGCAGGGCCAACGATGCCCAGATGAGCCAGTGCGTTCTGGATTGCAGGCTGTCACCGAAGTCCTGCGCGCCAGGCAGAGCCACGACCTGCCGCAGCGATGGTCTGGTTACCAGCAGTTCGAAGGCCAGACCGCCCACGGCCGTCAGCGCGCCCAGAAGGACCAGCCATCTGATGATCGGCTCGGCAGGCGACTGGAACAGCGTTTCGTCAACCGCCAGAGACACTGCGCCTGCCTGGAGAGGCTCGCCCACAGAGAATATGTATGACCCTCGGACCAGATGGCCGTCAACAGTCGATACGTTCTTCCACGCCACCGTGTAGGTGCCGTTCTCCATGGGTTTGAGCGTGACCCACAGCACGTGAGAGTCGTTGACGTCCAGAGAATGATCGTCATTGTCAACGCGCTGGGCCTGGGAGTTCAGAACTCGGATTTCGCTGAGCTTGGCCTCCAGCGGTTCGGTGAACCGGATTGCCACCCGTTCGGGAGGGTCATCCAAAACCGAGTTTGGGGCCGGGTCAGCCGTCGAAAGGTTGGCGTGAGCCAACAGACTGCCAGGAGTCGCGATGGCAAGCATCAACTCCAGACCAATGATTGCCAAAAGGTAAAGGACCCGCGCGCTTATCCTGTTCTGATTTGATAGATCAATCATTTCGGTTCAACGACATAAACTGACAGCTACTTGAGCGTCGCAATGTACGCGATTATGGCGTCAATCTGGTCTACTTGCAGGTCATTCGAGGGCATAGCATCCGGGAACCCTGAAACTATCTCCTCGCTGGGGCTTTTGATTGCAATTGTCAGGTACGTCTCATCCACTACTACAGGGCCGATACCGTCCAGAGTTTCGGTTTTGCCGAATAGACCCTGCCAGGTGGGCCCTATGTTTTCTCTTCCATCCACAGAGTGGCAGCCCAGACAGCCATGAATGGATGAAAGCTGCTTGCCCGTGTTGATGAGACTGGCAGATGGCGGGGCCGGTGTCGGTGTTTCAGCAGGTGTGGGAGCGACCGTTGGTTCTGGGACAGGTGTTGGTTCTGGGTCGTTGCCGCACGCCGTGAGCGCCAGCCCCAGAAGGCAAAGCAGTCCTATGACGACTATTCGCATGATCGAAGTCATCTCCTAAAGTTTGTCCAGTTCAGTCAGTATCTGGTCAGTCGAAGGGCGGTCTCCGGCGTCCTCGCCCACGTATTTCCAATGGATGTTTCCATCGGACGACAAGATGAACACCGCCGGCGCCGCCACTCCATCGCCAAGCAGGTCATAGACGCCGTAATCGCGAGCGGTCTGGGCATCGGGATCAGCCAGGATGGCATAACTGGCGCCTACAACGCCCATCATGTTCAGCGCATCGACTGTGCTGTCCGTGCTTAATGCCAGCAGCGCGGCGTTCCGATTTCGAAACTCAGGGTACGCCTGTTCCAACTCGCCGAGTTGGTTACGGCATATCCCTCAGAAGAACCCTCGGTAGAACACCAACACGACGGCGTCTTTGTTGCCCAGGACCGTGTCCAATGAAATCCGGGTATTGCTGCTTGAGTTGAGGGCGAACGACGGGGCCTTGTCGCCGTCCTGGAGTGAGTCACTGCCACACCCCAGGACGGCAATCAATATCAGCGAGACCAGAATGGCCAACCCCGCGCTCAAGCGCACTTCGCCGACTGGGAACATCCCAGCCCGCCTTTTTATTAACAGTGTTGAGCGCACGGAACGCGGCGTGTCCATGTCTAGCTCTTGTTGCGCATTGCTATCACGGCAGACCCGGCGCCGGTCGCGATGCCGATTCCACCAAGCACGATGCCGATGATGCCCAACAGACTGGCAGAGGAAGCGCTGTCGTCGGCGCTGATGGCCGCGTCCTCAGCCTGCACGACAGATGCCTGGACGCCTCGAATGGCGCTCTCAAGCTCGCGGCCTGATGGGATGGCTTCTGGGAAGAACAGGTCTGTGGCGGCCTCCATGTCGCTGAACTGTCCTCCACCTGAACGCGAATCGAACACCGAGTCAATTGCGGTTCCTTCGATTGTGCCAAAGAACCTGAACCGATAGTGGCCCGGAGCGGTGGGGATCAGGTCGGAGGTGTAGTGTCCAGGATCTCTGAAAATCGTCCTTAGGCTAACGGTCCTCGCCACGTCTGTGGGCACGTGGGTGACTTCCACCTGGAGAGTGTCTTGCAAGCCTTCAACCGGGACCATCTCCACAACTTCTTCATGGTCGTGACCAGCCTCAGGGGCGAGTCCGCTGGTTACGTTGTGCAATACTTCCGACATGTTGGTCCATACCAGCTTCGTGTCGGGCTGAACGGTCAGGTCGGCAGGATGGAACTCCTCTCCATGAATCTCGATCTCCACAACTCCCGACATCCCATCCATCTCATCGACTGTGATCGTTCCGGTCATCTCATGGTTGAGGTGGCTGTGGAAGGGGATAGTCATCCCTTCGAGCATATGGGTCACTTCGAACTCGAATGTCTGGTTCTGCTCCAGTGAGGCAGACGAGAATATGGAGCCATGTTCGTTCACATCCATAGCCATGCCTTCGTGTTCCATTGCCGCCATGGCATCAGCAGGCTTGGTCACTCGCAGACTGACCCCGTTTTTGACCCCTTCAAAGGCTGGTTCTACTGCGAATCCTACTACGAATTGATAGGTTTCTACTTCTCGTGTCTCGTGAGCCAACACCGAGTTGGCTGATAGAATCACCAGGGCCAGAACGCTGGCCATGATGGAAATTTTCTTTAACATGTCTTAGTTTCTCCCAAAGAGTGGCTAGGTTGATTTACTCCTTCGTCTTCTCACTCTTCGGCCCTTGCCTCGTTCCTCTTTTTGTCCGCGCTGACTCAGG
>JASLRP010000209.1 GCA_030743915.1 SAR202 cluster bacterium
CGAGACTCCGGGCGGCGAGGAAATCCTCACTGTTGGGACAGTCTCTGGCAGTCACGTCTACGGGGACGACGGCCCCTACACGATCACGGTCTGCGTCACCGATGACCAGAACGCGACGACCTGCGACACGCTGGTCGCAACGGTCAACAACGTCGCCCCGGTGCTCGACGACTCGGTCTTCCTGGCTGATGGCACGACGTTCACCAGTGGTGACGACGCATTCATGGGCAGGAAAGGCGTGGAGCAGACCCACTCCGCTGCGGCCTCGGACGTTGGTTCCGACGATCTGCGGTACGACTGGGCATTCATCCCCACCCCCGACCAGTTTGGCGGCGCTCTGCCTCCTAACCCGCAGACGGAGACCACCACCACGTTCAACGATGGCTCGGCTCCCGGCCCTCTGCCCTTCACCGACCCGCCGAGAGACACTGAGGTTGGCGCACATCCTCATGGGATATTCCCGTTTGCCTCTGGCGACACAGCGTCTGTCACCTTCACAGGGCCAGGCGTGTACTCCGTCGAGGTCACAGTAGTTGACGACAACGGCGGGACGGATTTCGTCAGCCTGCCCAAGATCGTAACCGACGACTGTGACTGCACTGAGAATCTCAGCTTCTGGAAGAAGGAGTTCAAGGAGCGCAAACCAAAGGACGCCAAGAAGGTTGAGAAGGGCAAACTCATCGCTGAGGACACCCTAGAGGCCTACCTGGACATTATCAGGTTTACCTCCAGTCACTTCAATGAGGTTGTGCCCTTGGGGAACACCAGCGAGGCCAACAACGTCTTCGACCCGCCCAAACAGGGCAGTGGTTCCGGCTCCGGAAGTGGCTCCAAGACCAAGGAGGCCACCAACGAGTCGGCCACGGGGAAGAAGAAAAAGAAGAAGGGTGGAGATTCAGGTTCCGGCTCTGGCGACTCGGACACAGGAACAGGAACAGCCAAGAAGATCGCCAAGAAGCGTGAGGAGGCTCTCCAGCAGACCCTGGCTGCATGGTTGAACTTCGCCAAGGGCGCGGTGGACTGGGAAGAGAATATCATCGTCGATCCGGGCACAGGCTCCAAGAGCGGTTCCGGTTCGGGCACAGGCACCAGGCCGCCCAGACCTCCAGTGATCTTGCCGTTCAACGAGGTTATCGCTCAGGTGGAGGCCATCCTGAACAACACGGACGCTACCTTCGATGACCTGAAACAAGCAAGGAAGCTGGCTGAGTCCATCAACAAGCACGACAAGGACAATCCCGCCTGCGATACCGGCTCTGGTTCCGGCTCAGGTTCGAGGTCTGGCACGGCTTCCAAGTCCAGTAATGGTGGGGACGACTCCGGTTCGGGCGCCGGCTCCAAGAGTAGAGGGAAGAAAGGAAAGTAGTTCCCTGAAAATCGGATAGGAATTTAGCCAGAGGGCCGGTCACAATCTGCGACCGGCCCTCTCTTTGTCTCTGATGACAGGCGTGTGTCAGCGATGCCAGTCAGGCTTAGCTTTATCCGCCGTTTTGCTCTCCGATGGTCTCGACTATCGCGCCCGGGTTCATGGGCAGCCTGTCCATCCGCACATCCACCGCGTTGCTGATAGCGTTGGCCAGAGCGCCGGCCGGAGGAATGATGTTGGCCTCGCCGACACCGCGAACTCCGAAGGGATGCCCTGGATTTGGGACCTCCACGATAACCGTGTCGATCATCGGCACATCCAGGCTGGTTGGCATGCGGTAGTCCAGCAGGCTGACGTTCTGCATCTCGCCGTCGTCAGACATGAAATATTCTTCGTTCAACGCCCAGCCTATGCCCTGTGCGCTTCCTCCCTGTATCTGTCCCTCGACGTAACTTGGATGGATGGCCTTGCCTGCATCCTGCACGGCAGTGAACCGCAGAATCTCCACTTTTCCAGTTTCAGGATCAACCTCCACATCCACGATGTTGCCCGCGAATGAACCTCCGGCTCCCATCGGATTGACCGCGGCGCTGCCCACAATGTTCTCTCCGGTGAAGGCCAGTTGTCCCGCCAGTTCCTTGAAGGTCATATGGAGTTCAGGGTCCGAGGAGGACTTGATAACGCCGTGATCCATTTGCAGGCCCTCGGCGTCCACTTCCCAGATTTGCGCGGCGCGCGCGATCATCTGGCGATTCACGTCCTGGGCGGCCTCGTATGCTGCCCAGCCTGTGGCGAAGGTGGTGCGACTTCCGGCTGTCACCATCGTGTATCCCACCGAATCTGTGTCCACTACGGTTGGATGAACGTCTTCGACAGGAATCCCCAGAACCTCAGCGGCCTGCATGGATATCGACGCTCGTGAACCTCCGATGTCGGTGGAGCCTTCCACCAGGTTCACGGTGCCATCGGCGTTTACGATGATGGAGGCGGCAGAATGGAAGCCTATGTTGAACCAGAATCCGATGGCGATGCCCCGACCCTGGTTGGGGCCCTCCAGTGGAGTGTTGTAATGAGGATGGTTCTTCATGGCCTCAAGCACCTCAACACACCC
Organism: SAR202 cluster bacterium; assembly: GCA_030743915.1. GTDB lineage: Bacteria > Chloroflexota > Dehalococcoidia > Lucifugimonadales > UBA1123 > UBA1123. The sequence continues at coordinate 2,478 of JASLRP010000209.1, forward strand.
GACTCGCGGGTACACGGCTCCGTCTGCGCGGGACGTCCCTTCCTTTGCGGCATTTTGCAGCCTGAAGTCGATGCCGTCTATGCCAAGTTTCGACGCCAACTCGTCAACCACCGATTCGACCGCGAATGTCAGGTTTGTGACTCCGGGGGCGCGGTACGGCTCGGCTTTGGGCTTGTTCACCACCACATCGTAGCCATCAATGAGCTGGTTATCGATTACGTACGACGCGAATGTGCACATGGAGGACATGCCCACGGGCGAACCAGGATACGCGCCCGCCTCGTACACCATATTGGCCTGGGCCGACACCATCGTGCCGTCGTTCTTGGCTCCCATCTTGATCGTTATGTTGGAGCCGGAAGTGGGACCTGTGCCCTCAAAGGTCTCCTGACGGGTCATTACGATCTTGACCGGCTGTGCCGACTTTTTGGAAAGCAGGGCCGCCACAGGGTCCACGTAAACGACCGTTTTGCCGCCAAACCCGCCGCCAATCTCCAGCGGCGTGACTTTAACCTGAGACACGGGGAGGTCCAGTATCAAAGCAGTGCTGTCCCTCACCGCGAAGGCGCCCTGAGTGCTGCACCAGATGTTGAGCCGTCCGTCGGTGTTCCAAAGCGCGGTGCTGTTGTGAGGCTCGATATAGCCCTGGTGAACGGTTTTCGTATTGAATGGGCGTTCGACAATCACGTCGGCTTCGTTGAATCCCTGGTCGATGTCTCCCATGGCCAACTGGAGATGGCTGGCGACATTGGTGGGCGCATCGCCCATCTCGCCGCCTTCGGAGGTTCTCAGAGAATCGTGAAGCAGGGGCGCGTTGTCCACCATCGCCTCCTGGACGGTCGTTACAGATGGAAGCGTTTCGTACTCCACTTCAATGAGGGCTATCGCCTCGTCTGCCAGGTGAAGACTTGTCGCCGCGACAGCCGCGATGGGGTGGCCTTTGTACAGCGCCTTGTCGCCGGCCAGGATATTTTCGCGAATGAATTGAAGCCGCACGGGGCCAAGGCCGAGGTCCACCATGCGCTCCGGGTCCTGCGGCAGGTCTGCGCCAGTCACGACGGCTTTAACGCCGGGCAGTTCCAGAGCTTTGCTTGCGTCCAGCGACTTGATACGAGCGTGGGCGTGGGGGCTTCTCAGAATCTTGCCATGCAGAAGCCCTGTCGAGTTGTAGTCAATCCCATAGACGGCGCGGCCTGTCACTTTGTCATGTCCATCAGGGCGAATAGGACGCGAGCCGATGGTGTCGTACTCCGTATCGGATAGGACAACGTTTGGTTCGTAATCTGTGGTCATGCGGTTGCCTCCTACATCTTGGCTGTGGCGTCTTTGATTCGTGAGTTCACTTGATATGCCGATCCCCCGACTAACCGGTGGCGCCGTGGGCGAGCCTGGAGATTCGGCTTTTCAAGTCAACCAGAATTCCCCCAAATAGCATCCTGGGATAGCCCAGACTATATGGTCGCTTTCTGAAGTTGTCAACTGGCGTCAGCCACACCAAGATTTACCAATTGTCTCGAGGCACGGAGTGTCCGTCATTTTGAAAGGCTGCACGGACTAAAGCTCACCCTCTGGCGGGGCCAGACTAGACCCACGGCCAACCATACGATAGCGGCTCTGCGCGAAAGGGATCTGAGGCCTTCGTGATGCCTGGACATCTGAGCAACGTATGTCCATTTGGGGTAGAATACTGACTCATCGGCCTTGTTAGATTGCCAGAGGTTTTTCCAGGATCGCTGGGAGGAAATCGCATTGATGGCTCATCTCATACGAAGGGCGATTGGTCAACCCGAATTACAACGTCTGGCCGTTGGTGATCGACGGTTGCTCCATGTAAGACCAAATTCTTCATTGCGATTCAGAATGGCGAATTCGCCGGTGGCTAATGCTAACGCCAACGGCACAACTCAATACTTGAAACCTTTTTTCAACAGGAAATGAAAGAGAGAGCGTATGCTAGAACGATTCAAACCAAAGCCTGAAGACGCAGAACGAGTGTCGGTGGAATCACTGCATGAGGTGGTCTCGGCTATCTTCGTAAAGATGGGCGTGTCTGACGACGACGCCAAGGAAGCAGCCGACGTGCTGACCATGACCGATCTGCGGGGCGTCGAAACTCACGGCGTTTCCAATATGCTCCGCGCCTACGTCAACCAGTTCACCAGCGGACAGGTCAATCCACGACCCAACTGGCGCATTGAGCGCGAGACTCCCGGAACTGCCGTCATCGATTCCGACCGAGGTCTGGGCGTCATACTGGGACGCCGCGTCATGGACATCGCCATTGAGAAGGCCAAGACCGTCGGTGTTGGCATCGTCACGATGAACAATGGGGGCCACCTGGGAGCCGTCGGGCACTTCTCCATGCACGCCGCGAAAAATGACATGGTGGGCATGTGCGCCACAGCCGCCGGAACCGGAGTGCTGCCCACTTTTGCCGCCGAGGCGCGATTCGGCACCAACCCCATCTCGATCGCCGCTCCAGGGAACAAAGAGGCCCCGATGCTTTTCGATGCCGCCACGTCCCAGATCGCGGGCAACAAGTTTTCGCTGGCGAAGAGGGTGGGTTCCGACCTCCTGCCCGGCTGGATAGCCGATGCCGACGGAACTCCTATTTTGGAGGAGACGCCCGTGCCCGAGGAAGGCTGGTACGGCAACCTTCTGCCTTTGGGCGGGACCCGGGAGAATGGCTCGCACAAGGGTTACGGAATGATGATGATGGTCGAGGTCCTCGGCTCGTTCCTGTCTGGCTCGGTGCCTAGTATGTTCGACGTTGAGCCCTTCGAGAGCGGCTACAAGCACTACTTCGCCGCTTACAACATCGAGGCGTTCACCGACGTCGACCAGTTCAAAGCCAAAATGGACAGGATGCTCCAGATGCTTCGAGAGACGAAGCCGGCGGCCGGCCACGAACGGGTGCTGTATCCCGGTCTCGCAGAGGCTGAGGACGAGAAGGACAGAAGGGCGAACGGCGTTCCTCTACACAAAGAGGTTATGGAGTGGTTCGATAACATGGTGGGCGAGTTGGGCGTTCCT
>JASLRP010000210.1 GCA_030743915.1 SAR202 cluster bacterium
CATGCGCAAGCTGTTGACTATGGTCAACGCCATGCTCAGGGACGGCACCCGATGGGGACAGCCCCGCTTCGTTACGGCTGATCAAACGCAAGTAACTCCTTCTGCTTAAAGACAGTTGCTTCGAGGCCACTCTCAGAATGGACAATTGTCTGAGGTCAATCGGCCTGTGCGAGGCGCCACAATACATGGAGGACATCCAATGAGCGAACAGACATCACGAGTCCCCGAAGGCAGTCACGGGCATTATTCCCACCGGCCCATCACCTGGGGAACGCGTGGGATGGTCGGCGCCGGGACCCAGTTGACGGCGCAGTCGGGGATGCGGATTCTGTGGCAGGGCGGAAACGCTGTGGATGCCGCCGTGGCCTCGGCTCTGGCCGCCGGAGTTCTGGAACCCACCGCCCACTACACCCTGGGAGGCGAGGTGGCGATGCTGTTCTACGACGCTGACGCCAAGACTGTGCGCTCGGTCGTCGGGCAGGGATGGACTCCGCAGGCTGCGACCATCGACCTGTACATGGAACGCTGGGGCGAGATTCCACCGGGAGTCCAATCCACGACGGTTCCAGGCGTGATATCGGCGCTGCTCACAATGCTGTCGAGCTACGGGACCATGAGCTTCGGACAGGTGGTCGAGAGCGCACTGTCTCTTGCGTCGGACGGTTTCCCTGCGTACCAGCTATTCTCCGGCACAATCGGCGCTACGGAGCGAATGGCGAATCTCAACAAATATCCTGACTCCGCTCGAGTCTTTCTGCCCGACGGCAAACCGCCGGAGCTTGGGACGATATTCAAACAGCAAGACCTGGCCCGCACTCTATCCCTCATGAATCAGGCGGAAGAACAGGCATTGGGGCACGGCAAAACTCGCGACGCCGGAATTCAGGCAGCCCGCGACGTGTTCTACAAGGGCGACGTGGCCCATCGGATGGTAACTGCCCTCAAGGACATCGGCGGGCTTTATGAGATGGACGACTTCGCCGATTACGAGTCACCGATGGAGGAGCCGATTTCGGTCAACTACCGGGGCTACGAGATTTTCACCAACCAATCTTGGACTCAGGGCATCGCGCTGTTGCAGGCGCTGAACATCCTGGAGGGTTACGATCTAGCGTCGATGGGACATAACAGCGCTCAGGCGGTGCATGCACAGGTCGAGGCTCTGAAGCTGGCGATGGCCGACCGCGAGCGTTACGTCGGAGACCCGGCCCATGTCGATGTCCCCTTCGACGGCCTGCTCTCAGATGAATACGCGGCCCTGCGTCTCGGCCTTCTGGATACCGATACAGCCCAAACCGAGTATCCGCCGGGCGACCCTCGGAACATGCGGGCTGTGGCGCCAGACCATCGCTCCTCCCAGCCGTCGCGAGTAGAAGAATTCGTGGCCGACAACGACGGCACAACCCATCTGGCGACCGTGGATTCTCAGGGCAACATGGTCGCGGCAACGCCCAGCAGTTTCGCGGCGCTGGCCCAGGGGATGGTGTTGGGAGACACCGGCATCCTGATCAACTGTCGGGGGTGCTACTTCTGGCTCGACCCGGAGAACCCCAATGCCCTGGCTCCCAGAAAACGACCTCGGGCGACTCCCTGCACCTTCCTGGTGCTGAAGGATGGAAAACCCTTCATGACTCTGGGCACCCCCGGAGGCGACAGCCAGACCCAGGCATGTCTCCAGGTATTCACCAACATCGTGGACTTCGGGATGAATGTCCAGGAGGCAGTGTCTGCCCCTCGGTTCTGTGGTTACAGCTTCCCTCAGTCGCCGTGGCCTCATCGAGTGGCCCCCAATCGTCTGGCCGTCGAAGGGCGGTTCAGTCAGAGCGTGGCAGACGATCTGCGAAATCTGGGTCATGCAGTCGAGGAGGTCGGCCCATGGGGGATTATCAATGGGTTCGCTCCGATTATGGTGGACATGGATTCAGGCGTGTATCATGGTGGCGCCGACCCTCGACGCGAGGCTGTAATGCTGGGTTGGTGAATATTCTGCTAGTGTAAATCGAATTTGAAAAGGCGAGGTAACAAATGGTCCAAGTAAGCACAGAACCCCTGCACATCAAGACAGGCGAGATAATAGCCGAAAAGGGCGAAGGTCCCTGGTACCATCGACTGTTCACCGATGGCCGCAACAACGCGGGTTTGATATGCGACCCGCCCGGAACGGCCAGCGATCACCACTGGCATCCTGACTTCGATGAGTTCTGGATCGTCATGAAGGGCAATATCGACTTCGATATCGGCGACTACCCGACCATCCACGCCAGCAAGGGCGACATCGTAACCGCCCCCGTTGGCAAACGCCATCAGATGATGACGGTGGGTGACGAGTCCTCGGTCAGACTGCACATCAGCCAGATTGGCTCCAACCACGACAACAAGAACGACCGAAGCTCTGAGATCGTTCCCTTCCCCGAACAATCAGGACCGCCAAACATGCTGCACACCACTCAGGAGGCGTTGATAGAACAGTTTGGAGAGCCGCAGTGGGTCGAGAGCATCATCAAGAACGATCTGAACACCGCGAACCTGGTTTACAGCGCGCCAGGCACTCCCCATGACGCTCACTGGCACCCCGAATTCGACGAGTGGTGGACGATCCTCAAAGGCGAACTCACCTGGAACATGGGCGAGTCTCGACCCCTCTACCATGTCAGCGAGGGCGACATCATCTTCGCCCCCAGAGGCATGAAGCACCACATCCTGACCCACGGCGACGAAAACTCCTTCCGTCTCGCCATCACCGACTCCGAGGGACTTCACGTGTTCCAGGAAGGCGACGAAGACGCGCCGCCTCCGAGGGAGTAAGGGAAACTCTTGCCGCATCGTTTCCCCAGGGGTATTATGGAACACACCCTGGGGAAATCACCCACTGCGTGCTATCTGACTCTCCCCGGGATTTGAGTCTTGACCTGAGAGGGATATCAGATGGAATATCGCGTCGTGTTGGCTCCGCAAATCGAAATCTCTGCCGATGATTTTTCACAGGAATGGAACCAGACGCCTGAGTGTCGTGAAGTTGCTGAGGCTCGAATCGATGAGACGAACACGCGTCAGTACGACCCTACACTGGGCGTCATCACGGTGCTGGCCAGCGTTGGTGTCAGTGTGGCGTCGGCTGCATTGTATGACCTGATCAAAAGTACGCTATTCAAGCGAGGTGTTCGCAAGCAAATTGAGATCACGCAAGTGGACACTCGCGAGGGCGATCACATGCTCGTGGTGAAGATTACCGAGGAGTAGCGGGTCATGGGAATCATCAGCATCAGGGAGCAATCCACACAAGATGATGGTTTCAGGGCTGTCGTCAGCTTCGATGGCGGGCAGGAGTACCCTATCGCTGTCTCCGATCCCTTCGTTGAGGACCAGGAATCCAACTTAGGGTGGTACTTTGAGATGCACCTGAGGTTTCCATTCACAGATCAGGTCAACGCAGCCAACGTTGCATCCAGTATTGCCACATACGGCGAGACCCTCTTCAACCAGGTGTTCGCGGATCGGCAGGTGTTCCGTCGATATGGACAGGCGTTGCAGCAAGGTTTAGACTCCACGCGCCTGGAGATATCCGGCTCCCACGAGTTCCACTCTCTGCATTGGGAGGCGCTCAAAGACCCCGAGTTGCCTCGTCCGATGGCTCTCAGCGTTCCCATCATACGAAAGAACCTTGAACCTGCCCCTCTGAACGCCGTTGTCAGGGACTCGCCTGCCATCAACCTGCTTATCGTCACAGCCCGTCCCGGTGGCAGAAGAGACGTGGCATACCGCACCGTCTCGGGGCCGCTGGTCGGTGCTCTGGACAACTCCCAACTCAGGGTGAACGTTGACCTGCTCAGGCCGGGGACATACCAGGCATTGCAAAAGCAGCTTGAGGATGTCGGCGTCGGGCACTACCACGCGATCCACTTCGATGTCCACGGCTCCCTACTCACCCACGACC
>JASLRP010000211.1 GCA_030743915.1 SAR202 cluster bacterium
TCGCTGGTACTCCAGTTCTACAGCAGGGCCGTCGGAGGACCCGCCTCTCTCAGCGAAAACCTTTTTGGCTTTCTCGATCCCGTCGGGCGTTGGGGCGTACAGGCGAGTGAGTGGGCTGCCGACGAGTTCGTCGAGCGGGTATCCGAACAGCTCTGCGGCTCGCTGGTTTGCCTGCACGATGACGCCGTCGGCGTCCGACGAGATGTAGGCGATGGGGGCGCCATGATACAGTTCCCGATACTGGGCTTCGCTTCCTCTCAACGCTTCCTCGGCTTGCTTTCGCTGAGTGATGTCTCGGAGGATGGCAGTGAACACCGTCGTGTCGCCCATATCCAGTCTAGAGACAGATGCTTCGGCAGGAAACTTGGCGCCATCTTTGCGCAGGCCATACACCTGCCTACCGCGCTCGGACATGTGCAAGGCATTGTCAGTTGAAGTCGCGAATTCGGATATGCGCTTTTGGTGGACCGATATCAATTCTTCGGGGATCAACACATCCAGCGATTCGCCTATGACTTCGTCAGCCTCGTAGCCGAAAATTCTCGCAGCGCCCTGATTGAACATCGTTACTCGGAACGATTCGTCCACCGATACTACTGCTTCTTCGGCGATGTCCAATATGCCAGAGAAGCGTTGCTCGCTCTGTCTGAGAGCCGTCTGATATTGCTGGTTCTCAGCGTATATGTTGGCATTGTCCAAAGCGCCGGCTATCTGAGCCGCGACCCGTTCACCCAGATCAGCATCTCTCAGCGAATATTGACCAGATTGATAGGACAGCCATTGGATGGTTCCAATCATCCTGCCATTGGATATTAAAGGAGCGCCCAGGAAGGACTGAAGACCCGCATTCACACTCGGCATCAGACCTGGATAACGCTTTCTGGTATCTTCTTCGGTGATGGGAAGATGAACGATTGCCTTTTGCTCACGAATCAATGCTTCATTGAATGTTCCAGCCACTTGGATTCGCTGTCCTTCCGAACGTTCAGGAACACTGACTCCGTACACAAACTCCATCGTGGAAGTTTCCAGATCGTCTGACAACAGATTGATGTGCACCCTGTCGGAGGAAATCAGTGTGCCCACAATTTCGGCAAACTGCTCGTACACGTGATGAATGTCCAAAGACGAGCCGATGACACGACTGATTTCCACCAGGACAGCCCGCTCTCGGGCGTCGCGTTCTAGGTCGTGCCGAAGCCGCTCATTGGCGATGGCGCCCGCGATCTGCGCGGAAATTTGCTCGACGAGTTGCACCTCCCTCCGGCTGAACCCGTCAGGGTCTTTCCTGTGGAGGTGAAACGCGCCGATTGATTCTCCGTGGGAGATTATTGGCAGGGAAAGGGTTGACCGCAACCCAGCCGTCAACAGATCCGGGTTCCTCGCGTGCAACTGTTGTTCGTCGAACGTGGCGGGCGCACCGCTCTGGATCACAGTGTCGGTGAACGTTCCCTCTAACGGCTGGTTCATGCCAGATATCCAATTCGAAACAGGGGTTCCTGAAGCGTGCAAAATGACGCGCTTTCCCTCCTCGTGGTCAATGGTTGTCATCGACATTCTGTCGTAGGGGAGCAGTCTGCTGACAGCATGGGCAAAACGGTCGTAAACTTCAGAAATGTTCAAGGAAGAAGTCATAATGCGCCCGATCTCGGCCAGAATGTCGCGCTCCTGTGACACCTGTTCCGCGTGAACAAAGAGTTCAGAGTTGGCAACTGAGCCGGCGATCTGGTCTGCCACGCGCTCGACGAGGGCAATCTCCCGTTGGCCAAAGGCCGAAGGATTGGTTGAACCCAATTGAATCAGGCCGATTACCCTGTCTCTTGAAATCAAGGGGGCAGCAAGAAATGACACAAGGCCCGCGTCGAAGGCTGGCAGCAGACCGGAATACTGCCTTGCCAACTCATCTCTATCCGTGGCATGGACCGACACACTCGAGGCCGTGCGCACAATTGCCGAGGTCAGAGACCCCGCTAACGGTGTTGCGGTCCCGGCCCTCCTTTGAGGAACGTCAATTCCCTCCTGATGGGCAGTTATCAGCACGTCGCGTTCATGGTCAACCAGGATGATCGTGGCCCGATCGAAGGGGATTAGCGTGTTGACCTGCTCCGTGAAACGCTGGTAGACATGGTTGATGTCCAAAGACGAGGTGATGACGCGGCCGATTTGGGTTAGCGCGGTTTCCTCTCTGGTCTGGATCTCGCTAAGCTGGAGGTCCCGCAATGCAGACCTGCGTTGATACGAAAGAATGGCTGCCGTCCAGATGGCGAACAGGGCCAGGCCGCGGTTGGTCAGCACGACCCACGAGGTCCCGCCCTCTGGAGATAGGAAGAATCCCGCGATGGTGAGGACACTGCCCAGCGCGGCGGAGATGATGATCCATCGCCTGTTCTTGATCCACCAGGCGATGAGGACAG
>JASLRP010000212.1 GCA_030743915.1 SAR202 cluster bacterium
CGGGTTGGGTCGACCGTTCAATTCGAGACCAACTGACATGGGGATACGTTTGTTTGACATTATCCAAGACCAACTGGTGCGAAATCTCCAACACATTGGAACATTTGCGGCCCGCGTGTCGTCTATATATTCACAACCCCAAAATTCACAGGAGTGAAATTCGATGAACATTATCAAAGGGCTCGCGTTGACGTTTGGGACTGCGGCGATCATGGCCGTGGCGGTGGCGTGCGGTGGTGAAGACCCTCCTTCGCAACTGGAAACGCCAGAGGCGGCCACCGTTCCAGCCGCCCAGCCCAGCCCTATACATGACGGGCAGTCTTCGGATTCTGTTGCGTCGTCTGCGTACGCTCTGTGGACAGTCCGCCACGCCGACGTGGATGAACTGATTGCCCGCTCGCAGGTCATCGTGATGGGCACTCTGGGTGAGGAATTCGAGGAGAGGATGATTTCTGGCTATGGGCCGGATGGTCAAATCACCGCCGACCCAGAGGGCTGGCTGGCGTACACCGATTACACACTCAACATCGAAGAGATCATCAGAGGAGACGATGTGGTGTCAGAAGGCACAGATTCGGTCGTGTTTCGCATGGTCGGGCATGTAAGCGCTCAGGATGAAGCGCCAACGTCGGTGGCGTTCAAGTTGCCTGAGCCTGGCGACCATCTGTTGTTTGCGATGGGCACAAACCCGGACGGGACTTTTGGGTCTGGTCCAGAGGGTTTGATAGACATTGAGTCTGAAAACGCCGTATACGAGGATGGCATCCGCTTTGCATCTGGCGGCACGACCGCAGAACTCCTGGAGCAGATCAAGGCGCAAGTTTCACCTTGAGCTGGCTGTAATGTCAATTTTCGAAACCTCAAATAATCAAGACATCGGAACTTTTTTGGCCTGTGTGTCGTCTGTATATTCAGAGTCACAAAAATACTGGAGAGAATCTCGATGAACGTGATCAGAGGACTGGCGCTGACTTTCGGAACGGCGATGGTTATGGCCTTCGCGGTCGCGTGCGGTAATGACGACCCGGGTCAACCGACGGACGGTCCAACGCCATCGCCTCCCAGCTCTCCCGCCGCGCCAGTTCCGCGCCCTGCCGACGCTGACGAACTGATCGCTGAGTCACAGATTATTGTGATCGGCACGATCGGCGAGGATTTCGAGGAGAAGAGAATCGGAGCGTATGGTCCGGATGGCCAACCTACCAGCCAGCCTTCCGGCGGTCCGGAGATTCTGTTTTGGGTCACCGATTACCAACTCGATATTGAGGAGGTCATTATGGGCGACGAAACAGTGACGGATGGCGCTGAACCGATTGTTCTTCGCATACACGGGCGTTTCAGCGCTCAGCAGTCGGGAGGGAATTCTGGATTGTTCAAACTGCCAGAGCCTGGCGAACGCTTGCTGTTCGCGTTAGGCCGAAACCCGGACGGGACCTACGGCTCCGGGCCTGGCGGGCTCGTAGATATCGAATCCGAATACGCGATGTTCGAGGACGGCAGGCCGTTCGCGTCAGGAGTCACGACTGCCGAACTCTTGGAACAAATCAGGACTGGTGCGCCGAAGTAATTTGAGAGACAGCAGGCTGGCCTCTCGTACTTTTTATGGATGTATGCGTCAGCACATCAGCCATCTGGATTTAATGCCGATCATGGATGTCGGTAGCGTCGGCGAGTGTGAAACTGTTTGCATACAGGTAGATGCTCGAAATATGTCCGCCGAATTATTTGAGCGGACTCAAATTTGAAATGAAGAGGTAAAGATAGCAACTCGATGTTAATTAAATCAGCGGTAATTGTGGTGGCGATGTTCAGCATATTTGCGATCGCCTGCAAGTCATCAGACCAGCCCCAGACTTCGGAACCGGCTGCGCAGGTGTTGAAGAATGCGACGGAGACAGACGCAGCAAAGGTTGGCCAACCCCGCGCAGGGACTATTGTGGGCGGCCAGACGGCGCCTACAGGGCTTTCACCCCTCGCTCCGCTGCCTGTAATGACCCTTGGATATCAGAGTGGTGTCATCGAAGGCGATCGGGGCAGCTATTGCTGGCCTGAGAGTCTCGACCCTGGCACCGGCGCCGTTCGCTCTCTGTGCGCGGATGGCCTCGCCCCCGCTGAACTGACCGACGGAGTTCCGGTGCAAGCAGGGGACACGTTGACGGCCCTGATTGAAGCTGACAAACCCGCCAGCGAGTTGTCCGTAAGCGTCTTCACGGCTGACATGGGCTCGATGGTCAATTTCGAGGAGTTGGGCGCCAGTGGCTCCTTCGTGATTCCATCAGACCTTCCCTCCGGCATATACGCGTTGAACCTTTTCGGGCGCTGGGACGAGGGTGATGCGATGTACACATTCGCGGTGGAGGTTGGTTCCAGTGTTACGTTTGCCGCAGACAAAATGCCGACTGCCGGGCAGTGTCTGCCCGCGATGGATGTGCTGGTCTCCGTTGGAGATCACTGGACCGTTTCGGGGCTGGCGAATATCCCCGTAGACTTCCCCGGCGAACTGCCGAAGGGCCTGGCCAAGATGTCAACGACCGTCGTTGTCGAAAATGTCGAAAAAACCACAGGCAAAGCAGAACGAAACGGGCCTGAGATAGACCAGGTCTCATTATCGACTCTGATGACTGAAACCAACCTGGATGCCGATGGGGATGTGCTGTCATCGGAACAGAATCTGAGAACCCACACGCCTCTGGCGGTGTCCAATCTCGGCCCTGTGTTGACTCCTGACTGGGCGTGTCATCAGGTGGCGTGGATGGAAGGGTGGCCTGATGGGTCGCAACCCATGACAGGCGAACGAACGCTGGCGTCAGGAATCACGGCGGTCGTATTCTCAGTGGAGCAGCCCTTCGTTGTTGAGCCGATGGGTATTGACGCGGTGATGCAGAGACATCACGGTTACGACAAGGCCACCGGCAGAATGGTCCTGTCCGACGTCGTTGTCGCGGGTTCCAGAAACGGACAACCATTCGATATGTCGATGCATCAGGAAATCGAAAATTCACCGATTGGAGCGTCCGCGCCAAATCGAACAGTGGTTGAGCGAGAAGCCAAAAACATACTCATTACTCAAGACCCGACGCCAGGGCCTAGAATGGTCATGCAGGCTTTGATGTTTGGATCTCTGTTGTCTGACAACGGCTGTTTACGGGTGCAGGAAGCGAACTCTGATGCCAGCCATCTGGTGATCTGGCCTCCTAGCTACAAACTGGGAGCGGACGTCAATCAGGTTTTGGATGAGGCCGGCGAGGCCGTGGCGGTTGTCGGTCAGGGAGTGCGGTTGAGCGGAGGAGAGGTCCCTGCGTATCAACGGATTCCTGACAAGTGCAATGGGCCGTTCTGGGTTGTTGGAGACGAGGTAAGCGTTGCTGACCTCAAATCTGGCCTCAACACTCCCAATTCGGTTACCGGACCAACGATTGTCGACTCCAGCCCCGTGGGCGAGCAGGACGCCTTTCTCAGAGACGCGCAGTCCTACGCGGAAGACACGGGAGTGAGCCTGGAAGAGGCCGTCCGCAGAATGGAGCTTCAGGACTCCATCGGAGAACTGGGAGCCAGACTTCAGGCCAATGAAAGCGGCACGTTCGGAGGATTGTGGGTACAGAACGAGCCTGATTATCGAGTCGTCATCCGGTTCACCCGAGATGGAGAGACAACGATTCGGCGATATGTCCCGGACGGGCCTCTGGCAGAGGTCATCGAAGTTATTGGGGCGGATGCAACGCTGGTCGAGCTTCGGCAGGCCCAGCAGGACACCGAGCGCATCCTCCAACGCCTGGGCATCGAGTCGAACTCCGGTGTTGACGTGATCTGCAATCGGGTCGATCTCTACGTTTTTGACACTGGGGCGCTGGAGAGCGCTCTGGATAATGCTGGAACCGACTTGCCAGCCAGCGTTCGTGTTGTAGCCGCCGATATACTGGCTGCTTCGGCGAGGGACGGGAATTCTTAGCTTTCAGGTCGAACATTCAACATGGAGGGACCAGATGGAAAATGACCAGATCAGCCAATCAACATCATCGAGAATATTCCGTGTGGGTTTCTGGGGCCTGACGATTGTGGGGTTTCTGGGGATCATTCTGGCGATAACTGCCACCTAGGACGGTGGGCACATCGGCGCAGCGATAAGCCTCGCGGCGTCGGCGTTCGCCTTCGGGACCATAGGTTATGTTTTCGATAAATCGTGAGGACTCGTATTTGTCGGAAATTTGGCTCAAGTTCTCAGTCTGTGTTTTTGAATAATTCAGCTTTCAGTTAGGAGAGGCGAACCAATGGATATTAGCTTTCAATTTGGGATAGTTCCGGTGTTTGTGCTGGTCGGAGCGGCGTTGGTCACGTGTGGGCTGGCGATGTGGTTCACGGGGACTGAGAAACGAGGTCAACGGGCGGCTGGAGCGTCCATCGCCGCCGTTGGCCTCATGATGTGGTTGATCGTCGTGTTCGTAACACCCACGTCGACTACCTCCACTCAGGGGATATCTCCTGAGCCGGTGGTCACTCAGCAGCTCAAATAGGCGTTTCGCAGGCTCCCTGGTTCTGATGGAGAGTGGAGAACTTCTGGGCATCGGATAATCGGCTGCATTTAGGATAAACTCTGGTGGCTCGCAGAAACGAAACTTGCGAGACGTTAAGCCAAGGAGATGTCCTTATGAAGATTGATGTCCACAACCATTTCTTCCCGGAAGCCTACCTTCAGAGCGTCGAGGCCAATCCAGGCTTGGCGACGGTCACCCACACGCCGGAGGGCCACCGACACCTGAATTACGCTGGCGACTACAATGTAATCGACGCCGGCCACGTATCGCTGGAGGCTCGGGTCGAGCAGCTAGATCAGGCGGGTATCGACATGCAGGTGTTGACTCTCACGACGCCGGGGCCGCATGTCGAAACGCCCGAACGCGGTGTCGAAGTGGCAAGACTGGTCAACGACGAGTTGGCGGCAGGCGTGGCCGGGCATCCCAGCCGGTTTGTCGCGATGGCTACTCTTCCCATGCAGGACCCCGGCGCCAGCGTTGTCGAGCTTGAGCGCGCAGTTACTCAGCTTGGACTGCGGGGCGCGATGGTGTTCTCCAACGTTAATGGCAAGCCACTGTGGGCCAAGGAGTTCTGGCCCATCTGGGAGAAAGCCGAGGCTCTGGGCGCTCCGATTCTCATCCACCCCACAACGCCGGACCCCATACCTGCCGGCATGGACGAATGGAGACTGGTCCCGCTGATTGGCTTCTGCGCTGACACCTCCGTTGCTGCCGCAGGCATGGTGTTCTCTGGAGTGATGGACGCCTATCCCAACCTCAAGGTCGTTCTGTCTCATCTGGGTGGCGCCATCGCCTATCTGGCCGAGCGCATAGAGCGGGGATGGGCCATCTATCCCGAAAGCAGAGAGCACATCACCCGGAGCCCGATGGAGTATTTCAGCCAGATGTGGGTGGACACCGTCTCGTTCTCGACCCATGCTCTGATGTGCGCCTACGAGTTCCACGGCCCCGAGCGCATGATGCTGGGCAGCGACTACCCCCACCAGATCGGCGACCTGTTCAGGTGCGCTCCGGCAATCGAGGCTCTGTCCATACCCGATGCTGAAAAACAGCTAATCTATGAGACCAACGCTCGGGAAGTTTTTCGCATTTAAGGGCAACGTTTGTGGAGGACGGTCACCCTTGATTGAGCGGGGGCAACTCCAGAGCCCGAACCGCCCACGGCAGGGCCGTGCGGAGTTGTTGAAGTTGCACCTCTCGGACTCTGGGTGCGCTGGGGATTTTCGGAAGCCCCGCGCGCGAGGCGAAGAAGCCGCTGATTGGCGCGGCGAATACACTGCTCTCGGGCGACACGACCTCGGGTTTAGGGCCGCCTTCGGCATGGAGACTGGGGAGCCAGAAGGCGATGTCCAGCAGTCCGTTCCCTATACATGTGAGGTTCCAGTCCACGATCACGGCCCGATCGCCGACGAAGCACAGATTGTCGCTTCGGATGTCCAGGTGCAGGAAGTCGTTGCCTGCCACAGGAGCGGATTTCTCGGCATCCAGTAAGGCGGGCAGGGCCTTGTCGAGCCAGGCTCCGGAGCACAACTGGAGGCTGAGAAACGGAGCCGGGTTGGCGGCGATGTCAAACCATCCGGCCGGCGGAGGTTCATCCAACTTGGGTGTGCCCTCTGGTGGTCGGGCCCTTCTGACACAAGACAGAGCGTTCAAGACCGATTCAATGTGACGTCGTTCCCACGGAGGGGGCCAGTGCGCTCCGCTGAGGTCTTCCAGCGCCAGTATCGGCGCGTTGCCGTCGTCATCCCATCCCAGGAATTCGGGAAGCCACGGCGCGTCGATATTCGAGTACATGCGGTGTTCGATTCGCAGCCAGTCGGAAGTGTCGGGCGTCGTCCCGATCTTGGCGAAGGCCGAAGAGCCGTCGTCGAACCCTACCACCCACCGTTCGGCGGGCGTGTACCCTCGATCAATCCGCAACCAAGTGATTGGGCGTCGTCCCATCAGGTCGCCGAGTCTTTCGGATCTCGGGTGTTCGTTTATGCCCATCGGAATCCTGCGCAGGTTTATCCAGGACTGAGTCTCGGTCGGATTTCATCACCGCTCCGCGCGATTCGATTGAGCGCGAAGTTGAAAATATCGCACCAGAAACGCGAGGGCGTCAGGCGCGCTAACTTTGCGCCAGTTAGACCACCGGTGCCTGAGAGTCTACAGCGACCTGAATGGCGGTTTTAGCGGACCAAAAACCTGCCGTTAAATCGGCTGGCTCTTTCGCGGCCTTCCGCGTCGTTTTTGTATCTCGGCTTCCCAGAAGTAAATGTCGTCATCAACGCGTTTGACGACCAACTCTTTCCCTTTGAGTTTCGCTGCCGATCCCAGTCGCCGTTTCACAGCGGCTGAGGTGTCGCCTTCCACCAGGGTCAATTTGCCTGCTTTTCCTGGCTTCAGTTGACTGACGTACCCGAAATACTCCTCCATTATTTTACCGCGCTTCCCGGTCAAAGCAGACCGGACCACCGCTTCCTGCATCGGTATTAGGTCGAACACCGGCATACTTGGCTCCTCTCACCAAAGCCCCGACATGCCCCGTTCGCGCACATCGGCGACTTGCGCCAATAATACCAACAAATGACTCGAATTGGCGAGCTTGTTACTTATGAATTCGCGATAGTAGTTACAACCCCTGGTTAACTAGCATATTACCGGTGTATGTTACTGGTTTCATGCCAACAACTGGGTATTTGATTGCCGTGAATAGAGAAGACACATTGAGCAGAATAAATGATGTAATAGAGCCAGATTATGGACGGCTAATTACACCGGTTTCGTGGGTTGAATTTCGATGATGTTCTGTAGTCGCATTGATGTCAGTGTGACACGCTCAATCGTCCGGCAATCTACACGGGTTGCGTTTCAGGCGCGAAAGCCATAATGTATGGCATCACAGTTGACGGACTGGTTAAGGAGTAGCGCTCGGTGAGATTTGGCATTTTTTCGCAAACACCCGGATTTGAAGATTCTTCTGTGGCCCGCAGGCATTGGGAAACGGTCGAAGAGATCGTGTTGGCAGAGGAGTTGGGGTTCGAGACGGCGTGGCTGGCGGAGTCGGTGTTCTATCCGACGCGCCCCATGTCCAACCCTCTGATGGTGGCGATTGCCGCCGCGCAGAAGACCGAGCGTATCCGCTTCGGGACGCTCGCCGCTCAGGTCCCGTTGCATCACCCCTTCCACATGGCAACGCAGTCCGCGACGTGCGACATTCTGACCAACGGCAGGCTGGACCTCTGCCTCGGCGGTCGCTGGGGCGCTCCGGCCGGAGTCCCGCTGGGCAACCCCTCGGAGGTATCGAGTCAGGAGAGCCGCGACCGGGTCGCCGAGGCCATCGAGCTTATCAAGCTGGCCTGGACCGAGGATTCCGTCAATTTCCAAGGTGACTACTGGAGCGCCAATGATCTGGCCGTCCTGCCCAAACCAATCCAACAGCCCCACGTCCCTGTGCAGTTGGCCGCAAATAGCAACGACACCTTCGAGTATGCGGCAAAGCTGGGCCTGGGCGTCATTGGCACTGTCCTCAGTCAGCCTGACTTTCGGTTGGCTGACCGGCTGGCCGAGTTCGAGGCGGCGAAAATTCCCGACGCTCCCCAACCCCAGAATGCCTATGTCATGGTCTCGCTGTTTGTGGCCGAGACTCGCGAGGAGGCCCACCGACTCGCCAACCAGAACTGGCTGGAGAGCGACTACGAGGACGGCCTGGCGTTGATGAAGCGGATGGGCGTCGATCCCTCACGGCCGGACTTCGCCACTGGAGCGGTGGGATGGCAAACATGGCAATTCGAGCGGGCCAAAGAGGTCTGCATTTACGAGGACGTGTCAGGTTGCATCGAACGGCTTCAGGAGCTACAGGAGCGCATGCCCACGATGTACGAGTGCATCCTGGAGTTCAACCGCCGCGCCCGAATTCCCAGCGAGCGGATTCAGGAGTCCATGAGGCTGTTCGCCGAGAAGGTAATGCCCGCGCTGGAGGGCGTGCCCTCGGCGAGTTGAAGTCTTAATCCTCGCCCACGGTCCCATCGGAAACTCGGACGGACTACTCCGATATCCACAATACCACTCAAGAATAGTGCGTACGACCCTGTTTTCTCTTTCAACGATCTGAGAACCTGTGTGTTGCTGGTGATGTGCCTCTCGTGAGAACCACCAGGATTGGCATTCATGGGAATGGATGGAAGAGAGGAAAGGCGAAATGAAGAGTCTTGCGCGTCCGCGAATCATTGCATCCATATTGACCGTGATTGTCCTTGTTGTGGCTTTGGGTTTATTGGGGGGAGGGTGGTATTACTCCAACGTGTTGAGAGACGGGGGCCTGTTGCCCGATCACAGTGAACCCAAGCTCGACATGATTGTCGCCGGAGTAGCCGATGGCCGGATAACTCTTAACCCTTCTGAAGAAGCTGAAAAAGATGGCCCGTGGACCGAGAACGGGTTGTGGGGACTCGAGCTTGAGGGAGAGTACCACGGAGTTGGGTCGATCATCAGCATCACTGAAAGTGCTGTAGTCCGTGAGTTCATGCCTCGCGGAGAGTCTCCCGCCTCCGGAGAACTTGCCCGTCTGGACAATTACAGCTTTTCAGACAATCCTGGATCAGTTACGGGAATTCCATTTACCGAGGTTTCATACTCGTCTCCCATCGGCGAATTTTCGGCGTGGATGATCGACGGGACGCGCAACGATTGGGCGATTTTTGTGCACGGTAAAGGCGCCGAGCGTGGGGAGGCCCTGCGTATGCTGCCTGTGATGGTCGACATGGGATATCCGAGCCTGGTCATCACTTACAGAAACGATCTGGGAGAGCCTGCAAATCAGGATGGCTATTACCACTTTGGACAAACTGAGTGGGTAGACCTGGAAGGAGCCGTCAAGTACGCGCTGGATGAGGGCGCAAAGAACGTCGTGCTGGTCGGGTATAGCATGGGGGGCGCGATAGTCGTTAATTTCCTCTACGAGTCGGAGATTTCCCAGAGCGTCGAAGCCACCATTCTCGACGCGCCGATGCTTGACTTTAACGCCACAATAGACCTGGGCGCTCGGGAGCGTGGCGCCCCTGGGATTCTTACAGCAATCGGCAAGATGTTCACGAGCTTGCGGTTCGGAATCGATTTGGAGGCCATCGACTATCTGAAAAGCGTGGACGAGCTTTCAACTCCCATACTGCTTTTCCACGGAGATGCGGATGACATCGTGCCAATCGAGACCAGCGAAACTCTCGCTAAAGCCAGGCCTGATCTGGTGAATTTTGTCCGGGTCCCAGGCGCGGGGCACGTTCGAGCATGGAATTTGAATCCAACCCAGTATGAAGCAGAAGTTCGAGAATTCATGTCGAGCTTGTCGAGGCGATAGAATGCCAGCGATACACCATCGCAAGCACCCAGTCTGCGATGAGTAACAGTTATCTCAATCGTGGTTGCAGCCCCTGCGAAAGTATGGGAATGCGGGGGACTCAGTGGTTGCTCGCCAGGCTTTAAGGGCGTGAACTCGGCGCGTTGAACAGACCTGAGCGCTGTTACTCTGGCTTTCGACCGATGGCCATCAGGTGCTGGCTGACGCCCATCATTGCAGGTTCGTGTTCCACGGCGCGGACCAGTTCCAGGAGCAGCGTTCGACGCTCCGGGTTGGCCCATCGGCTCGCGAAGTCGTTGGCGAGCCAGCCAGGGCCCTGAATCGCCGCCATTTCGATCAAGTCAAATCCGCCGTCATTTACTTCAGTTTTCAGTTCGTCCGGCGTGTGCATGAAGGCAGTGGTGAAGTAGTCGGGGACGCTTCTGGGGTTGCGGTGCTGGCCGTTTTTCAAGTCCCCGCGAAGAATATCGACGAAGTAAGGGTCGTCGATATGCCCCGTGGTCAGGCCGTCCATCAGGGGAGCAAACCGACAGACTGTTGATACGAAAATCGGACCGCCGGGACGCAGAACTCTATGCGCTTCCTGCAGCGCGGTTATCCGGTCACTCCGTTCGGTCAGATGGTACATTGGCCCCATCAACAATACAGCGTCAATTGACTCATCGTCTTGTGACAATGAACGCGCGTCACCGATGCTGTTAGATGCGATGGGATTCCCTGGTTGATTCCGTGAGGCGTCCATTGCCTGCAAAACATGTTTTTGCACAGGGTCTATGAGATGCGTTTCGTATCCCAAACCTGCCAGCCACAGTGAGTAAACACCCGGCCCTCCTCCCACATCCAACACCCTTGCGGGAGCAGGCGGAATGTGCCTCAGTATCAACTCTTGAGACCGCACAAACTCCAGACTGCTGGAGCGTCCGGTTGACAGGCGGCTTTGCTCGTCATAGTCCGCGTAATGGGCGAGGATTTCTCGGTCAACTGGCGGTGGGTCCTGCTCCATTGTGACACCTCGGTTGCCTGTTAAAGGTAGCGGTCAAACCAGCGCAGAATGTGGTTCAGTCTGGCGACTCGTCGGTCTGTCCTTCCGCCACGGGAGAGGCCGTGGGACTCTTCGGGAAAGCGTATGAATTCAGTATCCACTCCCAGGCGTTTCAGAGCAACGAAAACCTGCTCTCCCTGCTCGATTGGACAGCGCATATCGTTCTCGCTGTGAATGACCAGAGTCGGAGTTTTGGCGTTGCCGATGGCCTTGAGCGGAG
>JASLRP010000213.1 GCA_030743915.1 SAR202 cluster bacterium
GGCAGATTATACACAAACAAAGGCAGGCCTGCCGCCGCGCCTACGGTCTTATAATGCTGCACTATCGCCTCGTCCGATTGCCTGTAAAAGAAAGGAGGGACACAGCAAATGGCCTCCACCCCTGCTTTGGCTGCGTGTTCCGCCAGCGCCGCCGCCCTCTTGGTTGTGGCCACGCCGACGTGCATGATGTTATTCACTCGGCCCCTGTTTTGATCTGCGGCAATATCGGCGATGCGCATATTCTCTTCATCATCAAGCAGAACGCTTTCGCCGGTCCCACCGGCCACCCAGAATCCGGTCACGCCTGCTTGAATGTTCCATTCCATAACCTCACGGAATGCGGCCTCGTTCAGGTTTCCGTCTGAGTCCATCGGAGTGATAATTGCGGGAAGTACCCCTTCAAAATCGGCCATGTCCACCCTCCATGTCATAAGTCTATATTCGTCGAACAGTCGGCACATTCTATCACGCCACAGCCTCCGTCGAAACAGTCACGCGAAGGCTGACATGCGGAGCGGATTGCTCCAACTGACATCCCCAACGCGAGTTGTGTCGTAATACCTGTCACGCCGCGTCACAACTTCAGAGGCAAGAATGGAGGTGATGGCATTAAGAGGATATTGACATTCACTACCGACGCTGACCAACGAGCAGGCCTATCCGATCAACGTGGTCCGCGTGAATCAACACGAACGTGACTGTCAACGCATTGACTTGTCGAGACATTCGCCGATAAACTTCGCCAGTGCATTTTGAAGATTTGCGCATATAGGTCGAATCGCGACACGATGGTTTGGGTGAGTTTGTTTAAAACTTCAACAACGCACATCGCGACACAAACTCAATTACATTGGTTCCCAAGGTCTTGACTGCCTCTGGAGCCGTGTGTTACAAACCTCTAAGGTTTCGGCAAACCCCAAAGCACGGAAGGATTGAAGAAAGAACATATGAGAAATAGGGGGATCGTACAAATGTGGCCCAGACTAATGGACATGAAAGTGCTCACCGGGCTTGCGATTGTGATGGTTATGGTCATCGCTGTCGCATGTAGCTCGGCTGACGAACCATCAGCGCCCGTTGCGCCGGCAGTGCCCGCCGCGCCGCAACAAGCGGCCCCAGCAGCGCCTGCTCCAGCAGCGCCCGCTCCGGCTCCGGCAGCGCCATCGACATCAGCGCCCGCCGCTTCCACAGCGCCTGCGCCTGCGGCAGCAACAGCAGTTCCGGCAGCGCCTGCGCCATCAGGCGGCGCGATGATGGATGCTCCCAAAGGCACGCTGACAATCGCGGTCAGCTCCGTGGACTCGCCTAACGGCCTGCCCAGGTTCTGCACTGCTGGCTGTGCTGAGACCATCTACATCTCTGGAATTGCAGAGACACTGTTCAACTCGAAAGCGAACCCGGATGGAACAGCAGGTACAGAGCCTCAGCTGGCTCTCGACTTCACTCTCGACCCAAGCCTTGAGTTCGGCGACTTTAGCCTGCGTGAAGGCGTCCAGTTCCACGGCGACTGGGGCCCAATGACAGCCGACGACGTGGCATTCAGCTTCAACGACGCAAACTCCGTAACCAACCCGGAGTCCATTCACGGTCAGGCCGGCGACTTCGCTCCCCTGATTCAGTCTATCGAAGCCATCGACACACACAAGGTCCGACTGAACTACCGAAACTTTGACAGCCGTGGCATGCTCCACCGCTTCAGCCTGTTCTGGCAGACAGCCGCCATCGTGTCCAAGAACGTGTTCGACACCACAGGCGTCGAGGGCATGCAGGACATCTATGTTGGAACAGGCGCATTCGTCGCTGACGAGTGGACCCAGAACAAGGGCATCTTCCTGAGCGCCAACCCCAATTACTGGGGCACCGATGAGGGCTATGGCCCATTCGTTGAGAAGATCAACTGGCTGGAGGTCCCCGAGGGAGCGTCTCGCCGAGCCATGCTCGAAACCGAAGAATCCCAGATCTCTCAGGTGGCCACCAAGGACTTCCCTGACCTGATCGCCAAAGGTTTTGAAGCCCAAAAGGGCGGATTGCATAACGTCATTCGCGACATCTCCTTCACCGGTAACTACTGGGAGCAGTTTGGAGCTTTGACCGGAGCCGCGCTTGAACGCGACCGCGACACCTCCAAGCCCTGGGTCGGAAACCCCTTCGAGAACGGCGACGAGTACGACGAGAGCACCCCTTCCATGCAGAACGCTGCCAAGGTGCGCAACGCTTTCGCATGGGCCATCCAGCGTGAAGAGTTGGTCGAGAACCTGCTCGCCGGACTCGGTTTCGTCAACCATCAGGCCTATCTCTCCTCCAACAGCCCGTTCTACACAGACGACCTGGGCTGGGGCACAGACTTCGCCAAGGCCAAAGAACTGATGGCTGAGGCTGGACAGGGCAGCGGATTTGAGATGGACATGTGGGTCGGCACAGGTGAGTTGGGCGCAGAGATCGGCGAGTCCATAGGCGCAGCCTGGGACGAGCAGCTTGGCGTCAAAGTCAACCTGATCAAGACCGCCTACTCCACCTACAGGCCTGGGTTGGTGGCTCGTTCCACCAACACACCCGGCGTGTTCATCTGCGGTGACGAGAACCACTCGAACTTCCCGTATGACTGGGCGCACGGATTCGTGGTTAGCTCCTTCAGCGCTGGCGGATACGGTGTTGGACAGGAGATTCCATACGCGACAGCGACCTACTCGGCCATGGCTGGCGAGCCAGACAAGGCCAAGCGCGAAGCT